>JABRVY010000293.1:0-2009 GCA_039961755.1 Acidobacteriota bacterium
GCCCCCGGCTCAGGCCCATCACCCCGGCGATGAACGCCGCCCCCACCAACCACCAGCGCCAGGCGAAGGCGGGGGGGAACCAGGCCCCGGCCAGCACCGCCAAAAGGGTCGAGGCGGCCAGGGCAACCAACTCGCCACCTACCGGGCGGACCTGGGGGTCCTGCTGCAAGGTCACGTCCTACTCGTCCTGATCCAGCTCCAGGCGCGGCAGGCCCAGCTCCCTGCGCCACTCGCGCAGCTGCAGGGCGCGTCGGGTCCTCTCCACCACCTGGGGATCACCGCTGACCTGTACCACCAGGTCCTGGACCCGCCGCTGCGCCGCCTCCCGGCAGGCCGCCGGCAGCAGCGCTGCCAGTCGCTCCACCGCCTCCGCCTCCAGGTTGGCCAGCGCCTGGTCCAGCGCCGCCGGCGGCGCGCTCGCCGGCAGCGTCCGGACCATCGCCGCCAGCGCGGCGATGCCCTCGGCCAGGGCCGGGCAGCTCTCCCACCGGCGTGCCGCGGCGTCCAGCTCGGCGGCGCACCGCGCCAGGCCGCCGGGAACATCCACGTGGATCGGTTCCTCGCCCCCCACACTGGCGCTGCTCAGCCGACGCCAGTGTCTCGCCACCGCGTGCCGGCAGAAGGCCAGCGACGACACCGGGTCGCCCCCCCGTTCCCGCCGACGGGCGAAGACCTCGGCCACGCCGGCGAGCACAGCGCCCAGGGCAACGCCCTCGCGCCACCATCTCTCCAGCAACGCCCAGTCCTTCGGAGAGAACCAGAACGGCGTGCCGCGCAGCCGCGCGAAGGCGTCCTCCACCGCCTGGTAGTACGCCGCTTCCTCCGGATTCAGCCCCTCCCAGGGCGGTTCCTGTCCCACAGCAGTCGCAACCCCTTCAGGGTGAGGTCCTCGTCGATGGCGGCGAAGAGGGAGGTGTAGCGGCCGATCACCCTGCCCAGGCCGCCGGTGGCGATCACCGTGCCACCGCCCAGCTCCTCCAGCACCCGCCGGGTGAGGCCCTCCACCAGGCCGACGTAGCCGAACACCAGCCCCGCCTGCATGGAATCCACCGTGGCCTTGCCGATGGCCCGGGGGGGTGCGGCCAGCTCGATGCGGGGCAGCTTGGCGGCGCGGGAGAACAGCGCCTCGGCGGAGATCTCCAGGCCCGGCGCGATGACTCCGCCCAGGAACTCGCCCTGGGCCGACACCACGTCCCAGGTGGTGGCGGTGCCGAAGTCCACCACCACGCAGGGGCCGCCGTACTCGGCGAAGGCCGCCACCGCGTTGCACAGGCGATCCGCCCCCAGCTCGTGGGGCGTCTCCACCCGCAACGGCATCCCGGAGCGGATCCCGGGGGCCACGAAGAGCGGCTCGACGCGCAGGTAGGTGGCCAGGGCGGCGCGCAGGGCGCCGTCCAGGGGGGGCACCACCGAGCCCACGATGACCCCCGAAATGTCCTCGATGGCGATCTCGGACCACTGGCACAGCTGGCGTAGCAGCAAGCCCAGCTCGTCGACGGTTCGATTGCGGGCGGTCGTCAGGCGGAAACGGCGCAGGATCTCCCCGTTGCGGAACACGCCAATGGTGGTATGGGTGTTGCCGACATCCATGGCTAGTAACACGCGACCTCCTCCACGCGGCCGTGGCTCGTTCTCACAGCGCCGCCACCAGGTCCGCGGCGAAGAACTCCCGCTGCTCGCCCTCCACCTCCAGGAAGAGCTGACCGGCGGGACCGAATCCGGCGAAGCGTCCCCGCACCACCTCGTCCCCGGCGCGCAGCCGCAACTCGTCGCCCGGGCGATGCACCGACCTGGCCGCCCAGATCCGCTGCGCCCTCGCCGGCGCCGCCAGGTAGCCGTGCAGGCGGGTCACGCAGTCCACGGCGATGGCCAGAGCGCTGGTCGCCGGGTCTCCCACCCAACCCCACTCCGCCGCCGACGTGGGTGCCACTCCCGGCCCGTCCACCGCCGGGGTTGTCGCCAGGTTCGACCCCAACCCGACGATCACCCCCGCCTCACCGCCCGAAACC
>JABRVY010000294.1:0-10929 GCA_039961755.1 Acidobacteriota bacterium
GCATCGGACGAGGCCCCTTCGGCCGCGGACGCCGGGGGGGGGAGATCCCCTGGCGGTGCCTGGTGCGCTGTGGCAGACCCTACGATGGCGATCAGGGTTGCCAGGGACAGTTGAGGGACGAACCGCAGGACACGGTGGGGGGCTGGCATCTGGCTCTCTCCTCCGGCGGGCGACCGGCCGCTGCCGCAGACAGCGGATGAGGGAGGATACACGATCGATGGCGGGGTCCTACTCCCGGGTATGATGGTCCACTGCCAGACGGCTCAAGAAGTCAGCCACCTCGGCCAGCGCCTGCTCGATGGTTCGGTAAGCGACGGCGCGGACCCCCGGCAGGCCCTTGAGCAGGCGGGAGACCCCCACGCCGTGGCGGGCCAGGGCGAGGACGGGGATGCCGGCTGCGGAGGCGGCCATGACCTCGACCCCGACACCGTGGGAGGGGGTGCTGACCTCGGCAATGACGGCGTCGCACTCGGCCAGCCAGGCGAGGTCGCGGGCCGCCAGCTGGGCATCGGACAGCTGGGCGTCCCGGGTCATGGCGGCGGCAGCATCGGCAACGTGGCGCGAAGGAACCACGTGGCCCTCGCCCTCGAGGGCCGCGAGGAGATGTCGAACGACCGCGATCTCGGCGGCGGGAGAGGTCATGGAGGCAGCCAGGTAGATCCGCACCCGCCCAGTGTAGCGAGGGTCCGCACCGCGGCCCGAGCCCGCCGGGCCGGGGGGAATGGACCTCTCTGGGGTGGGCACGGTAGACTCCGGCGGTGCCGCGCCGCCGTTTCGTTGTCGCCATCGATGGTCCCGCCGGCGCCGGTAAATCAGCCGCCGCCCGAGAGTTGGCCAGGAGATTGGGGATCCCCTACCTGGATACCGGGGCGATGTACCGGGCGGTGGCGCTGGCCGCGCTCGAGCAGGGCATTGCGTTTCCCCTGGATGAGGACGGCCGGCGGCGGGTGGTGGAGTTGGCCCGGATGCTGCACCTGCGTTTCGTGACGAAGTCTTCGGAAACAATTGTTATCTGCAACGGAGAGGATGTCACGGGGAGACTTCGCTCGCCGGAGGTTTCGCAAGCGGCCTCACAGGTTTCCGTGGTTCCGGAGTTGAGGCGGGTCCTGGTGGCCCGGCAGCGGGAAATGGGTCAGCGGGGAGGGGGAGTGATCGAGGGTCGTGACATCGGAACCGTTGTCTTTCCGGAGGCTGACCTGAAGGTGTTCTTGACCGCGCGGCCAGAGGTCCGCGCCCAGCGACGGTTTGATGAGCTGCGGCGCCGCGGGGTTGCCGTCGCCTGGGAAGATGTGATGGCAGAGCAGCGCCAGCGCGACGAGCGTGACGCGTCGCGGGAGGAGTCCCCGCTGCGCCCGGCGGCCGGGGCGATCGTTCTGGACACCAGCGACTTGACCCTGGAAGAGGTGGTTGGGCGGCTCGCCGAACTCGCCGCTCGGGCCGGTCTTCCGCTTGACAGATCCACCCTGGCGCACCTATAGTTTCGCGCTTGTGGAACAAGCAGTTAGATGCCCCTCTCGGGCGGCATCACGAGGAGGTTTCGTGGTCAACGGCCAAGACAACAACAACCAACTGGACAACCCTCGGGAAGAGGGGGGGGCTTCGTCCCGAGGGCCTCGCGCCAACCTGCGAGAGCTGGTGGAAGAGTCGTTTCAGGAGCTGCGTGACGGGGACGTGGTGCGGGGCACGGTGGTGGCAGTGACGGATGCTGCCGTGGTGATCGATGTGGGCTCCAAGTCCGAGGGGATCGTCCCGCGTTCCGAGTTCGCCGATCACAGTGGGCGCGTGAATGTGCGAGTCGGTGACGAAGTGGACGTCTTCATCGACCACTACAACGCCGCTACCGGGGAGATCCGACTTTCTCGCGATCGTGCAGCCAAGATCAGACTCTGGGAAGTTCTGGAAACCGCCTACCGAGAGGGAGCGGTGGTGCGCGGGCGGGTGCTCGAACGGGTCAAGGGAGGCCTGGCGGTGGACATCGGGGTGCGGGCCTTCTTGCCCGGCTCCCTGGTGGACATGCGGCCTTCACGCCGTCTGGAGGACTACATCGGCGAGGAGCTGGAGGCCAAGATCATCAATTTCGACCGCCGGCGCTCCAACGTGGTGCTGTCCCGCAAGGCCCTGCTGGAGGCCGAGGTCAACCTTCGCAAGGATGAGACGCTGGCCCACCTCGAGGAAGGTTCGCTGGTGACCGGCCAGGTAAAGAACATCACCGACTACGGTGTATTCATCGACCTGGGCGGGATCGACGGCTTGCTCCACGTCACCGACATTTCCTGGGGGCGAGTGGGCCACCCGTCCGAGTACTTCAAGGTGGGCGACGAGGTCAAGGTGGTGGTGCTGCGCGTCGACCGCGAGAAGGAGCGGGTTTCGCTGGGGTATCGGCAGCGTTTCGAGGACCCCTGGGTGCACGTGGAAGAGCGCTACCCGGTGGGCAAGAAGCTCACCGGGCGGGTGACCAACGTGGTGGACTACGGTGCCTTCGTGGAAGTGGAACAGGGGGTTGAGGGCCTGGTCCACGTCTCCGAGATGTCGTGGACCAAGAAGGTCAAGAACCCGAAGTCGTTGCTTCAGCCCGGCGCCGAGGTGGCCGTGGTGGTGACCGACGTGGACGTGGACAAGCGGCGACTCTCGCTGTCCCTGCGGCAAGCTGAGCCGAACCCGTGGGAGGAGTTTGCCACGCGCTACCGGGTGGGGAGCAAGGTCAGGGGCACGGTGCGGAATATCACCGATTTCGGTGCCTTCGTCGAGCTGGAGCCGGGGGTGGATGGTCTGGTCCACGTTTCTGACATGTCGTGGAGCCGGCGCGTCTCGCATCCGTCGGAGGTCGTCCAGAAGGGGCAGTCCATCGAGGCGATGATCATCGCCATGGATGTGCAGAATCAGCGGATTTCACTGTCAATCAAAGAGTTGCTTCCAAACGTTTGGGACGAGTTCGCGACCGCCCATCAGGTCGGCGATGAAGTGGATGGGGTGATCACCAACATCACCGACTTTGGTCTGTTCATCGAGCTGGCTCCCGGGGTGGAGGGGCTGTGCCACGTGTCGGAGCTCGACCGGGTCGGCACCCAGCCGCTGTCGGCCGAGTTCGCCAAGGGGCAGCCAGTGCGGGTCCGGCTCATCAGGATCGATTGGAACGAGAAACGCATTGGACTATCGTCGCGAGGAATCCCGCAGCCGGCCACGGGCAAGGGTAAGGATGTGGGTGGGAGCGGTGTGGATGAAGAGGGGGAGGTGCCCGGAATCGAGGTACCACCCGGCGACGAGGTGCCCGGTCTCGAGTCGGACTCCGTGGAGGGGGTGGAGGGGCTGGAGGCTGCGCAGGGGGAAGATGAGCCGGGCGAGGTTTCGTCGCCGCTGGCCACTGCGACGGCGCCCGAGACAGGCGGTGAGGGCATTGCCCGGGAGGCGACGCAGGAGTTGGAGGGCGAGGCCGGGGAGGGTTCTGCTGTAACAAAGGAGGAGGAGCGATGACGAAGGCGGATATCGTTCGAATCTTGGCGGAGCAGGTGGGCTTGACCCGGCGCGAGGCCGCCCAGGCGCTGGCGGTGGTGCTGGATGGCGTGGTGGAATCGATTCGGGCTGGCGAAAAGGTGGAACTGCGGGGATTCGGGTCGTTCCGCACCCGGCGCCGGCAGGCTCGCCAGGGGCGTAACCCGCGCACCGGAGCGAAGGTCAAGGTGGGCGCCAAGGTGGTTCCTTACTTCAAGCCTGGCAAGCAGTTGCGTGAGATCCTGAACAGTGACTGATGAAGAGCCCCGGCGGCTCTTCGCTCCCTGGCGCTTCCAGTACGTGTCCCAGGAGCCGGCAGCCGAAGGGTGCATCTTCTGCGCTGCGGTCGGTGGGGGGCGTGAGACCCTCACTCTGTTGACCGGCCAGCGCGTGTTCGCTCTTCTCAACCGGTATCCCTACACCTCGGGGCACGCCATGGTGGCACCCATTGCTCATGTGGCCGAATTCGGGCTCCTGGACCCGGATACCTTGCTGGAGACGATGGTGGTGGCGCAGCGGGTAGCTCGGGCTCTCCGCGTCGTCTATCATCCCCACGGGATGAATCTCGGCTGGAACCTGGGTGAAGCAGCCGGCGCGGGTATTGCCGATCACCTCCACATGCACATCGTTCCCCGCTGGCGAGGGGACACCAGTTTCATGACTGCGGTGGGCGGGGTTCGCGTCATTCCCGAGGAGCTGGAGCAGACCTGGAGCAAGCTGCGTGCCGCTTTGGAGGACGATGGTGGCGAGAAAAACGGATAGCGAAGGCGGAGTTGGCTCACTGCCCCTGCCCCTGTTGATGGGGCTGGCGTGGTTGGTGCCAGGACTCGGGCACCTGCTCCTGGGTCGTCGACTCCGTGCCGCGGTGTTCGCCGGTGTCATCGTCGTCGCCTTCGTGGTCGGCATCCTCCTGCGGGGTGAGTTGATCCTGCCGCGCCCGGGGGATCCCCTGTCGGTACTGGCGGCCATTGCGGCCCTGGGCAACGGGTGTCTCTTCGTCCTGGCCAAGGCGCTGGGCCTGGGCGATGGGGTCGTCACCGCCTCCGGCTACGAGTACGGCAATACCTTTCTCTTGACGGCGGGCATGATGAACCTCCTGCTGGTGCTGGACGTCCACGATATCGCCGTCGGACACAAGGACTTTTGAGCTGTGGATCACTTCCTCCTGCTGGTGCTGGATGCCTTTCTGATCGCGGTGTTCTTCGCCTTTCTGTGGAAGAGGGATGGCAAGGAGCGCTGGCGTTACTTCTGGAAGGTGTTCGCCGCCCTGGCCCTGGGTGCGGTGGTGGTGGGGTGGCTGATGTACCCCTTCCCCCGCCCCTAGACTTACCTATGCTCCCGCGTTTGCGTAGGCTCCTGGCGCCCCTGCTGGCGGCGGCGTTGTCGGGCGGCATCCTGGTCTTCGGCCTGTCTCCGCAGGTGCCAACGCCGCTGCGCTCGCTCAACGACAAGATCCTCCACGCCCTCGGCTACGCCGCCCTGGCCTTCACTTCCGCGGAGGCGCTGGCGGTGCTGCGCTGGGGACCCTCGCCACCGTTCGCCGCGCTGGTCTACGCGGCGGCCCACGGCGCGACTCTCGAAGCGCTGCAGAGCGCCGCGCCGCGCCGGCGCGCCGAGTGGGGCGACCTCCTGGCCGACGTGGCGGGAGCGATCTTCGGGGTCACGGGATGGTGGCTATGGCGCCGACGGTGAAGCGCCTCCTGGTGGTGGCGGGCGAAACCAGCGGGGATCTGCACGCCGCCAACCTGGTGGCTGCGCTCCACCGGCAGCACCCCGAGGTGATGGCCTTCGGGGTGGCCGGTGAGCGGATGCGGGCGGCCGGCGTGGAGGCGCTGGCGGGGGTCGAGGAGCTGTCAGTCATGGGGCTGGCAGAGGTGGTGCGCGAGCTGCCCCGCCTGGTGAGCCTGGCTCGCCGGGTGCGACGCCAGGCGCTCGCCCGTCGCCCGGACGCCGCAGTCCTAGTGGATGCCCCGGACTTCAACCTGCCTCTGGCTCGCCACCTCCACCGTGCCGGCGTGCCCGTGGTGGTGTACATCTCGCCGCAGCTGTGGGCGTGGCGGGCGGGGCGGGTGCGCAGGCTTCGGCGGGACGTCGACCAGGTACTGTCGATCCTGCCCTTCGAGGTGGAGTTCTTTTCCCCTCATGGGGTTGCGGTGGAGTACGTGGGCCACCCCCTGGTGGACGAGCTGCACCAGCTGGTCGCCGCGCCGCCGCCGCGCCAGCATCGGACCCTGGCGCTCCTGCCCGGGTCGCGCTGGCAGGAGGTGGGGGCACTGCTGCCGGAGATGGCGCGGGCCGCCGGCGCCCTGCGGCGTGAAGATCGCTCGCTCCGGGTCGCACTGCTGGTGGCACCTGGTCTGGAGGTGTCGCGCGTGCGCGGCTTGCTGGGTGAGGCCGCGGAGTGGGTGGAGCTGGTGGTCCACGACCGGCATGCCCATCTGGCGGCGGCGTCGGCGGCGCTGGTAGCCTCCGGCACCGCCACCCTGGAGTGCGCGCTGCTGGACGTCCCCATGGTGGTGGCGTACCGCCTCCATCCCCTGACCTACGCCCTGGCCCGCCGGCTGGTTCGCCTGCCCCACGTCAGCCTGGTGAACCTGGTGGCCGGTCGCTCGGTGGTGCCGGAACTGCTGCAACGGGCCTGCACCTGGCAGGCCCTGGCGGCTGCGGCCGGGCGGTTGTTCAGCGACGACGGGGAACGCCAGCGGCGGGAGCTGCAGGCGGTGCGAGATCGGCTGGGACCGCCCGGGGCCAGCGCCCGGGCCGCCGCCGCCGTCGCTCGCCTTCTCGGCCTGTCGTCGGAAGCATCGCCGAGCTAATCGGGGGGTCGGAAGGCGAGGTGGGAGAGGACCACCCCCAGCTCGCGATCGTCGCTGCTGCCGTGGTGGCGGCGGGGAGAGTAGGGGGCAGAGCGCAGCTCGAGCACGATCTCGCGTCCATCGGTCGATCGTGGGTGGAGTGGGATCTCCAACTGAGTGGGGTGGTTGGGCAGGTCGAGCGGGCCGAGGAGGCGGCTGCCGTCACGCCAGATTTCGAACTGCGAAGGCGACGGCCGCGCCGCCCAGGCGGTGAGGGTGAGAACACCGTCGCCCGGCGGCACGGTGAGCAACGCCCGGGGCACGGTCCAGCAGCCCTCGTGATCCCCGAACCGCTCTGGTCCGTAGGTGCCGGGTGAAAAAGCGGTGACGGTCCAGCCCGGGCCACTCGCCGGTGGGACAAAAAGCCAGCGGACGATGGGGCTTCCCGGAGGGGCTAGCTGCTCTCCCCCGAGCAGCACGACGCCCAGCTCGCGACTGTCGGAGCCCCCCCGGGAGGCGGGGACAAAGGGGACGGAGCGCAGGCCCAGGCGGAGCGTCGGTTTCCCCTCGGGCTGGACGGACGGCAGGGCGACGACGAGATCCTGGGGTTGCGAGCCCAGCGCCAAAGGGCCCGCCAGGGGCCGCCCATCGAGGGTCAGCTCCAGCTCGGGGGAGGTGGGGCGTGGCGCGGCCAGGGTGAGCCGCAGTAGACCACCAGCAGAAGGCAAGGTGAGTTCGGCCCGCGGGAACGTCCAGGCTCCCGTGCCGGCCAGGAAGGGTTCCACGTGGTGCAGCCCGGTGGCCCGCAGGGGGGCCGAGGAGGGGATCGCAGAGGTGAGGCGCACCCCGAGACGAGCGCGCTCCAGGGGGTGGTCGATGGGCCCTCCCCAGGACTCACCGCTACGACGCACGGCCACGGAGTGCAGGTGCACTGCCAGCTTTCCGCTGCCCTCTCGGGCGTGCCGCACGGTAAGCAGCGAAGGTGCGCCCGCCGTCTGGAGACCTGCCGGCAGCTCGAGAATCACCCGAGCGAGGCCTGGAAGGAGCACTGCCGCCGGTCGGCCGTCGATCTCCACCAGCGCCGGATCGGTCGTCGGCGGTGTCGAGACCTCCAGAACGAACCGATCGCCGGCGCGGGCGCCAGGGAGGGGCATGAGGGCTCCGTCGCCACCAACGAAGTACTCCTGCTCCCCGGCCTCGGCCCGTTGCCAGCCGACCGCCGCCTGCGGCTGGGGCGGTTGCGCCGTCAGGCTCGCCCAGAGCAGCGCCGAGCCTTCTCGATCGGGCACGGCCATCCAGCCGTGGCTCGAAGGGGTGGTGGGGGTGAACAGCAGGCGCCCCACCACCACCCCCAGGGTGCGGGTGTCCCGGGAGCCCTCGCTGGCAGGAGTGTAGGGGCGACTGCCAAGGCTGAGCCGGGTTGTGGGTTCCTGCCCTGCGCTCCCGGGGAGGATGAGGGACACATCCTGCGGATCGCGGCCGATGGCCAGGGGACCGATGGTGGTGGTACCGCCGACGTCGACGACCAGGTCCACCGGGCCCGGGCGGGGTGCCCACACGGTGAGGGTGAGGATACCGGCAGCCAGCGGAAGATCGAAGGTCGCCTGGGGTTGTGTCCACGTACCGCGGCCCCGAGGGAATCGCTCGGGCCGATACAGGCCGGCCGCGGCAAAGCTCGGATGTCTCTGCGGGTCGGACTCGGCGAGCAGCGCGGCGAGCCGTTCTCTGGCGATAAAGGTATTCTCGTCAATTGGTTGGGTAAACCCGAACAGGCGTACCGCCAGCGGCCGGGAGTCACCGCCTCCCGGAGGGTAGCCGCGTTCTCGCGACAGCTGCAGGCGGTTGGCGGCAGTGGCGGAGACCATGGCGGGATTGATGGGCAGCGTCAGCCGGGGCGCGTCGCCGGGCAGAAGGGCGATATCGAAGCCGTTGAGGCGAACGGCGAGGGGAGCATCGCCGCGGGCCGGCAGCAGGTCCACCCCCAGCGGTCCCTCCAGAGCCAGAGGAGGCAGCAGCAGCTCGGCGAGCGGTTCTCCCCAGATGAACGTCTCGCCTCCAGAGCGCTCGGCCGGCCAGAAACCCCTGATCGGCACCATGGCGCCATCGATGACCGCAGCGTTGAGGAAGCGGCCCGAGGTGAGCGGGCGGAGTCGCGCTCCCACCTCCTGCCAGCGCCAGCGGCGCTCCCAGGGTGCTGTCAAGTAATTGCCAGGAAGATCGGTGACCAGCAGGTAGCGGCCCCGGGGCAGGCTGGCGGCGTCGGGGCTCGAGGGCGCCAGGAGGGCCTGAAACGGCCATGGCCTCCCCGCCGCCCGCTCGGCGTGGGCCAGATAGGAGGCGAAGGGGAACAGGCCGGGCTCCACCACCAGGTCGTAGCCCTCCCTGGCAGCCAGGTCGGCGGCGAAACGTAAGGCCTGCCACCCGGGCATCAGGCGGGTGTGCTGTTCGGCGACGGCCGGGAAGCTCGTCGCGGCCAGAGAGGTGGCAGAGGCCAGGAGGAGGCCGGCGCCGAGGGTTGGAGGTAGCAGGGCGGCGGCGCCGGCCAGCAGCGGGGCTGCGGTCATCTGGTACGGCACGGCGTAGCGGCTGAAGGTGCGGTTCTGCAACCAGATGAGCTGGCCGATGCCAAGGGTGAGCACGGCGACCCAGGCGAGGGTCGACCGCCGCCCCACCCGGCGCAACCACACCACCAGGCCGGCCAGCACCACGGCGGTGAAGACGCAGGCCAGGATCGGTCCCCCCAACCCCTTGACGATTCCCAGCTCGGCGAAGCCACCGGTGTTCCCCAGGAGATTGCGGGTGTGTCGGCGACCATGCACCAGGAAGGAGCGGGCGAACTCGCTCCAGGAGCCCTGGGCGACCACCATGCCGGCAACGGCCACCAGCACGGCGGCGGCGGCCGCACCCAGCCCGGGCAGGAGCCGTCGCCGGGGGGTCACCGTCCAGATGCCGGCCAGCCACAGCAGGCCCAGGGAGGGCAGCAGGATGGGGCGAATCAGGAAGGCGGCGGTGACCAGGGCGGTGAAGGCCGTCACCGGCCTGCTGTCCGCCGGGCGCAGCGCCAGGGCGGCGGCCCACAGGGCGAACAGCGTCGCCGGCGTGCAGGAAAAGCCGCGCGGCGCGTGCAGCCATACCCCCGGGGCGAACAGCATCACCAGCGCCGCCGCGGCGGCCACTGGCGGCGGGGCGACCCGCCGGCCCAGGGCGGCCAGGGGCCACAGGGTCAGGCAAGAGGCGGTGGCGGAGAGGAGCTGGAGCCCCACGAGGGGCTCCGAGACCACAAAGTGCACCAGCCACCCCAGCAGCATCCACAGGGGGAAGCCGGGGGGGTGAGGGTAGTGGCCGGGCAAGTCGAAGTCGAGGATGCCCCGGGCGAACAGCGTCTCATCCCAGTCCCAGGGGCCCGAGGGCAACAGCGCGAAACGGCTGGGCGCCAGCAGAGCCACGGTCGCCAGGGTGGCGAGCCGATCGCCGCGGGTTGAGGGAAGGCCCCAGAGGGAGAGAGTCCAGATGGTGTCTGGCGGTCGGCCGTGCGCGGGCCCGGGGCGGTTGGAGGGTGCCGACGACATCGCGGGCGGGGGTAGAGTCTATCATGCCGGGGGAGAGGGGAGAGGCCATGTCGGCTCACGTTTGCAGCATGACCGGATTTGGCGAGGCGCAGGGACCACTGTCTGATCGCCGCGCGGCCGAGGTGCGCCTGGCCTCGCTCAACGGGCGGTATCTGGAGATCCACATCCGCACCCAGCCCCGCCTGGACACCAGCGAGCTGGAGGCGGCCATCCGCGCCGTGCTCGCCGAGAAGCTACAGCGGGGACGGGTCAGCGTCAACATCACCCTGCAGCCGCTCCCCGGCCAGGGCGAGGGGCTGGAGTTTCACTGGGAGGTGCTGGAGGAGCTGCAGCGGGAGCTGGCTCGCCGCCCGGGGGGTCTGGAGCTGGCCCCCCCGTCGCTACGGGACCTGCTGGCGTTGCCGGGTTTTTGCGCTGATGGCGAACGAGCGCTGGAAGGGGAGGAGCGCACGGCTCTCCTGGGCCTGCTGGCCCAGGCGCGTGACAATCTGCTGGCCGCCCGGGTCGAGGAGGGAGCCGCGATCCTGCCGGTCCTCGCGGCCGACATCGATCTCCTCGCCGGGTTTGCCGCCTGGCTGGGGGAGATCAACGCGACGGTACGGGACGCGCTCCTGGCGCGCCTGCGCGCCCGGCTGGCGGAGGTCCTGCCTCCCGGCTCCCTGCCCGAGGATCGTCTGCTCCTGGAGGTGGCGCTGGCCGCCGACCGCGCCGACGTGGCCGAGGAGGCGCAAAGGATCGAAAGCCATGTGCGGCAGGCCAGGCGGCTGCTGGCCGAGGGGGGGCCGGTGGGAAAGCGGTTGGAGTTCGTCCTGCAGGAGCTCCTGCGCGAGGTCAACACCGCCGCCTCCAAGTGCCGGGAGGCAGGGATGGGCGAACGGGTGGTGGAGGCCAAGGCGGCACTGGAACGCCTGCGGGAGCAGGTGGCGAACTTGGAGTGAGCTTCAGAGCCAGTCTGGGCGAGAGGCAGATGCTCTGTCTCGTGGTCGTGGAAGACGATGACGAGAAATGAGAAGCGGCGCGGACCCTGCGGCTGCCTCTCGTTCCCCGGTCAGGAGGACGGTGCCAGGGGGCGGGCG
>JABRVY010000295.1:0-3719 GCA_039961755.1 Acidobacteriota bacterium
TCCTCGGGGTTGGCGGGGGGCCCCAGGTGGGCCGGGAACACCACCGCCAGCATGGTGACAACGGTGATCAAGAACAGGCCGACGATCAACTCGGTGGTGACATGGTCCGGAAAGAACGCGAAGAAGCGGTCGGGATCGAACCGCCGCTTGCCCTCGCGGTCCTCCTCCACGGTCAGGGGGGTGGCCTGCACCTCCTCCGGCGCATCCAGCTCCATCACCCCGTGGATGCGCAGCAGGAAGATATGCAGCCCCAGCAAGATCACGAACAGGGTCGGCATCGCCCCGACGTGGAAGACGAAGAAGCGCGTCAGCGTGGTGGGGTTGACCTCGGCGCCGCCGCGCAACAGGTTGGCGACCCAGGGACCGACGACGGGCGTCTGGCCAGCGATGTTGGTCCCAACGGTAGCGGCCCAGTAGGAGAGCTGGTCGTAGACCAGGGCGTAGCCGGTGAAGGCGAACCCCAGGGTGGTCAGCAGCAGCCCCACGCCCACTACCCAGTTGAGTTCCCGCGGCTTGCGGTAGGCGCCGGTGAAGAAGACGCGGATCATGTGCAGCCCCACCGCCACCACCATGAGGTTGGCGGCCCAGTGGTGCATGGAGCGGATCCACCAGCCGAAGGGAATCTCCTCGCTGATCATGCGCACCGAGGCGTGGGCTTCCTCCGGCGACGGTCGGTAGTAGAAGGTCAGCAGGATGCCGGTCACCACCTGGATGGCGAACAGCAGCATGGGGGTGCCCCCCAGGCAGTACCACCAGGACTTCATGTGGTGGGGGATGGGCTCCTTGGAGAGTTCCTCGAAGACTTCGATATTGATGGGGATGCGTTCGCGCAGGAAGCGCACCCAGCCGGGGACCGCGGGCAGAGCCACCGCCATCGCCTCACACCTCCTTGACCGGCACGGTGACGTACACGGCGTCTTGATCAAGGCGCACCGGAAAGGAAGGAAGCGGAGCCGGCGGGGGTCCAGCGATCACTTTCCCGGTCGGATCAAAGCGACCCATATGACAGGGGCAGAGGAAGCTGCCCTCCTGCTGGTCCCACACCAGTCGGCAACCCAGGTGGGTACACACCACCGAGAAGGCACGGATATCCCCTTCCCCCAGGCGCACCACGAGGACATCGTTCCCCAGCACCCCGCGAAACTCTCGGCTGGTTCCCACCGGCAGAGCGCCCAACCGCGCCAGCATCACTTCGCGGATGGGAGCCGCCTGTCTGGGCACCAGATATGCCAGGACGTACCGCGCGGCGATCGCCACCCCTGGGATCACTGTCAGCGCCACGGCCAAGTTGGCCAGGAAGTCACGCCGGCCGGTGGGCGTCCTCAACTCCATACCCCCTCCTCGGTGACCGGAGAAGCAGCTTTCTTGCCACCCGTGGAGAAAATGTCACGTCAATGTTTCATAAGGACTTATGGCGCGCGAGGGGAGAGGGGCTTGCCCTCTGCCTCGGCAATGCATTGCCGCAAGGATCGCGGACACCAGTGCAGGTCACTTCAGGTGAACAACTTTCCTCCGGACGGCAACCGGCACTCCAGTGCCGACTACCCCTCCGCCGGTTCTCCGCCGAGGCCGTGCTTGCGCAGGAGGTTGTAGAGCTGGCGGGGGGAGATGCCGGTGAGCCGGGAGACCACCCCCAGGTGGCCGCCGGCGTGCGCCAGGGCCCGGCTCAGGTACTCCCGTTCGAAGGCCTCCAGCAGGCGGCGCTTCTCGGCGAAAAAGGGGGCCAGGCTCCCGGGGGCCACCCCCTCGGCCGGGATGTGCAGCACCCCATCCCGCGCCAGCACCACCATCCGCTCCAGGGTGTTTTCCAGCTCCCGCACGTTGCCTGGCCACGGCTGCGCCTCGAGCCACTCCATCACCTGGGGTGGGAGGTCGCGCAGGGTCCGGCCGTGGCGAGCCGCCAGGCGCGGCAGCAGGTGATGCACCAGGGCGGGAATATCCTCCCGGCGCTGCCGCAGAGGGGGAATGTCAATGGGCACCACGTGCAGGCGGTAGTAGAGATCGGCGCGGAAGCGGCCGGCCTCCATCTCGGCCTTGAGGCGGCGATGGGAGGCGGCCAGCACCCGCACATCCACCGGCCGTGGCGCATCGGCCCCCAGCGGCGTCACCGCCCCCTCCTCCAGCACCCGCAGCAGCTTGGGCTGCAGCCCCAGGGGCAGTTCCCCGATCTCGTCCAGGAACAGGGTGCCGCCGTGGGCCGCCACGAATTTCCCGTCCCGCGCCTGTTCAGCGCCGGTGAAGGCTCCCCGCCGGTGGCCGAACAGCTCCGCCTCCAGCAGGGTCTCGGGAATCGCCGCGCAGTTGACCGCCACGAAGCGCCCCCGCGCCCGCCGGGAGGCGCCGTGGATGGCCCGCGCCACCAGCTCCTTGCCGCAGCCGGTCTCACCCTGGATGAGCACCGTCACCTCGGTGGGGCCCACCTCGGCGATGAGCTCCCGCACCCGCTCCATGGCCGGCGAGTCCCCGATGAGCTCGGCGCCGGCCGCCTCCAGACGAGCCCGCCGTGCCTGCCGGCGCAGCTCGTAAAGCTCCACCGCCCGCCTGAGCAGCAGCCCCAGCTCCTCGAAGTCCAGCGGCTTGGGCAGGTAGTTGAAGGCCCCCAGCCGCATCGCCTCCACCGCCAGGCGCTCGTCCCCGTGCCCGGTAACCATGATCACCGGCACGTCCGGCGCCCGGCGCTGCAGGTAGCGCAGCAGCTCCAGACCCGACAGTCCCCCGGGCAGCAGGTGGTCGGCCCCCACCGCTGCAGGTCGGAATTCCTCCAGGCAGGCCAGCGCCGCGGCGCCGTCCGCCACCGCCCGCACCAGAAAGCCTCCCCTCTCCAGAGAGCGCGCCGTCACCTTCACCGCTGCCGGCTCATCCTCCACCAACAGCACCCGGGGCCGCTCGTCCCTCATCGCGACAGCAGCCGGGCGGTCACCCGCGCTCCGGTCGGGGAGAGGTTCTCGACCGTCAGGTCCCCTCCGTGGAGGAGGCAGATCTCCCGCATGATGGAAAGCCCCAGCCCGGTGCCCTCCGGGCGAGTGGTGACGAAGGGCTCGAAGAGCTGCTCCAGCACCGTCGGCGGGAAGCCGGGACCGTCGTCGTCTACCTGGAGCACCAGCCACTCTCCCTCCGCCCGGGTGTCCCTCGCCGCGAAAACCCGCACGGTGCCGTTCCCGCCGGCGGCCCGCAGGGCGTTGTCCAGGGCGTTGTCCAGCAGGCGCTCCACGAGGTGGGGGTCCACCAGGATTTCCCCCAGACCCGGTTGCAGCTCCAGCCGCACCCGTCCTGGCAAGGACCGGCGCGCCGCCTCCACCGCCCGGCGGATGAGAGCTACCGGCTCCACCCGCTGCAGCTGCGGATTCAGGGGCCGGGTTAACTGCCGGAGGCGGTCCACCAGGCTGGACAGCCGCTGCGTCTGCTCGGCAATGAGAGCCAACATCTCAGCCTGGGCGGCGTTGGCGCACTCGGCACGCAGGTTGTGCACCGCCCCGGCGATGACGTTCAACGGGTTTTTTACGTCGTGGGCCAGCCGGGCTGCCATGCGCCCCAGCCCGGACAGCCGCTCCTGGTGTAACACCCGGCGCTGCAGTTCCTTCTGGCGGGAGATGTCGTGCGCCATCCAGGCCACCCCGCGAAATCGACCCTCCCGGTCGCTGATGCGGGAGTAGGTGATCTCCCAGCGGTTGCGGCGCTCCACCACGATGGGGTGGGGGCGGGAGGGGTCTTGCTGCCGC
>JABRVY010000296.1:0-1495 GCA_039961755.1 Acidobacteriota bacterium
CCCCTCCACCGCCCCCGCCTGCTGCAGGAAGTACAGCGTCGGGCTCACCCCCAGGCGGACCAGCAGGTTGACCGCCGGGACGTTGCGCGAGCAGGCCAGGGCCTGGGCGGGCAGCAGCGGGCCCAGGAAGGCGCGGTCGGCGTTGTGCACCCCGAAGGCGGGGTGGAGGTCATCCAGAATGGTGGCCGGGGTGAGGCGGCCCTGCTCCAGGGCGAGGGCGTACAGGAATGGCTTGAGGGTGCTCCCCGGCGAGCGCGGCAGCGCGGTGTAGTCGAAGGCGCCGGCGCGGCGGCCGTCGAAGTAGCCGGCCGACCCCACCGCCGCCAGTACCTCGCGGCCAGGCAGGGCCACCACCACCATGGCGGCGTTGGCCACCCCCCCGGGGTCGTCCCTGGCGAGCTGCTCCGCCAGTGACCACCGCAGCTCCTCCTGCAGTTCCAGGTCCAGGGTGGTGACCACCAGCGGGTCACCCCCGTGCCCGCGACCCTGGCGGAACTCCCGTTCCCACTGCACCGCCAGGTGCAGGGTGCTCTCCGGCCGCCGCGGGCGCCGCGGCCACGCCATGGCCGCCAGCTGCGCCCGCGCCAGCTCGTGCTCGCCGGGGGTGATGACGCCCTGCCGGGCCAGCTCGTCGAGGAGCCGCCCGGCGCGCGCCTGGGCGCGCCGGTGGCCCTCCAGCCGGTAGGGGTTCATCAGCGAGGGCGCCTGGGGGATGGCCACCAGGTAGGCGATCTCCGCCCAGGAGAGGTCCTCCACCGGCTTGTCCAGGTAGAAGCGGGCCGCCAGGCCGATGCCGCGGATGCGGTTGCCGTAGGGGGCCAGGCGCAGGTACTGGGCGAGGATGGCGCGACGCCCCCAGCGGGCGGTGAGCAGCCGCGCGGTGACGGCCTCCCGCAGCTTGCGCCCCAGGGTGCGCGGCCCGGGGGACTGCAGCCTCGCCACCTGCATGGCCAGGGTGGAGGCCCCCGACAGGCGGCGGCCGGAGCGCAGGTTCTGCCACGCCGCCCGGCCCACCGCCACCGGATCCACCCCGCCGTGGTAGGCGAAGCGGCGGTCCTCCAGGGCCACGGTGGCGGCCACCACCCGCGGCGGCGGCTCTAGCGGCCAGTACCCCAGCTCTCCCTGGGGGCCCTCCCCCACCAGGGCGAGGAAGTGCCCCCGCCGGTCCAGGTACAGGCGGGAGGGGGGAGGATCGAGCAGGCGCGAGTGGGGAAGCGCCGAGACCAGCAGCACCAGCGCCGCGACGAGGCCGGCGCCGATCGCCACCCCCAGGAGGTGACCGAGGCCGCTCCTGCCGCCCCTCATTTCGGGCGGACGCGCACCTTCACCGCCGACGACCAGCCGCGCACCGCCTGCTGGTACATCAGCTCGGCCAGCGCCGCCGGCTGGGTGAACTCCCCCGCCACCTGGGCGCGGGTGCGGACGTAGAGGTGATAGGTGCCGGCCGGCAGCTCGTTGAAGAAGAACACCACCGCGTCGTCCCGCATGTCCGTCC
>JABRVY010000297.1:0-2635 GCA_039961755.1 Acidobacteriota bacterium
GTGCCTGCCGGGCGGCCTCCTCCCCCACCCCCCGGCGCGCCAGCAGCGCCGCCAGTCGCTGGCGTCCGTACCCCCGCCGCAGCCCGCTGGCGCAGGTGGCCCGCGCCACCTCCAGGTCGTTCGCCAGTCCCGCCTGGCGCAGACGCTCCACCTCCGCCCTCACTGCGGCGGGGGAAAACCCTCGCCTGAGCAAGCGATCAGAGAGCTCGCGCTCGCTCAGGGCGCGCCCGGTGAGCAGGCGCAGGGCGGCAGCGTGCAGCGCATCTGCCATAAGCGGGGGGCACCTAGCGGTTGCCGAACTCGAAGGGGCTCTCCAGATCCAACGGGTTGGGCTCGAAGCCGGCGTCCAGCGTCGCCTCCATCTCCTCCAGCGACATGTCCGCCGTGGACCGGATCCCCTGCACCCGCAGCCGCAGCTCGTCGGGGTTGGTGGCGCTGCGCAGCGCCTCCTCCAGGGTGATCATGCCCGCCTTGTAGAGCATGAACAGCGACTGGTCGAAGGTCTGCATGCCGTACTGGGAGGTGCCCTGGGCGATGGCGTCGCGGATCAGCTTGGTCTTCTCCTTGACCTCGATGCACTCGCGGATGTACTGGGTGGAGATCAGCACCTCCACTGCCGGCACCCGCCCCAGGCCGTCGGCGCGAGGCAGCAGGCGCATGGAAATGATCGCCTTCAGCACCGCCGACAGCTGGATGCGGATCTGCTTCTGCTGGTGAGGGGGAAAGACCGCGATGATGCGGTTGACGGTTTCGGTGGCATCGGTGGTGTGCAGGGTGGACAGCACCAGGTGACCGGTCTCGGCGGCCAGCAGCGCCGTCTCGATGGTCTCGAAGTCGCGCATCTCCCCTACCAGGATGACGTCCGGGTCCTGGCGCAGGGCGGTGCGCATGGCCACCGCGAAGGAGCGGGTGTCCACCTCCACCTCGCGCTGGTTGACGATGGACTTCTTGTCCCGGTGGAGGAACTCGATGGGATCCTCGATGGTGACGATGTGGCAGTTGCGGCGGGAGTTGATGTGCTCCACCATGGCTGCCAGGGTGGTCGACTTGCCCGACCCGGTGGTGCCGGTGACCAGCACCAGGCCGCGCTCCTCCTCGGCAATGCGCTCCAGCACGGGGGGCAGGAGCAGCTCCCGGATGGTCTGGATGCGCGCCGGGATCAGCCGCAGCACCAGCCCCACCGAGCCCCGCTGCTGGAAGATGTTGCAGCGGAAACGTCCCAGCCCCGGCACCGAGTAGGCGATGTCGATTTCCAACAGCTGCTTGAACTTCTCCTTCTGCTGGGTGGACATCATGGAGAACGCCATGGCGATGGTGTCCTCCTGCAGCAGCCGCTTGAACTCCACCATCGGTACCAGCGTGCCGTCCACCCGGATGAGGGGGTGGGAGCCGACCTTCAGATGTACGTCAGAAGCCTTCCGCTCCGTGGCCACCTTGAGGACATCGTTGATATGCATGGACGTTCTCCCCACCAGCCGCCTCGCCGGGCCAACCACGCCTGCCGCTACCCGGTGATGGGCTGTTGTCCTTCACACTAACGCCAAGACGCAGCGGTGTCAAAGCTCCGGGCGGGGAAGCTTGAGCAGGCCGCGTAGCCCCTCCCTATCGGCGCTCCGGGCGAGGGCCTCGTCCAGGTCCACGACGCCGTCGCGCACCAGCTCCGCCAGAGAGTCATTGAGCAGGCGCATGCCCAGGCGGCGATTGGTCTGAATGACCGTCGGCAGCTGGAAGGTCTTCCCCTCGCGGATGAGGTTGGCCACTGCCGGAACGCCCAGGAGAATCTCGAACGCCGCCACCTGGCCGCCTTCCTTGCGGCGCAGAAGCACCTGCGCCACCACTCCCTTGAGGGACTCCGAGAGCATCACCCGGATCTGCGCCTGTCGATCGGTGGGGAACTGATCCACCATGCGGTCCACGGTGGACACCGCCGTCGTGGTGTGCAGGGTGGCCAGCACCAGATGCCCGGTTTCCGCCGTCTCGATGGCGATGGCGGTGGTTTCCAGATCGCGTAACTCCCCCACCAGGATGACGTCGGGGTCCTCCCGCAGCGCGGCCCGCAGCGCCCGCTTGAACGAGGCGGTGTGGGTGTGCACCTCCCGCTGGTTGACCAGACAGCGCTTGTTGGCGTGCACGAACTCGATGGGGTCCTCGATGGTGATGATGTGATCGGTGCGGGTGGAGTTGATGTGGTCCACCATGGTGGCAAGGGTGGTGGACTTGCCGCACCCGGTGGGTCCGGTCACCAGCACCAGCCCCTTGGAGAGGGCACACAGCGACTGTACGCATTCGGGCAGACCCAGCTCTTCGAAACTCATCAGCCGACTGGGGATGCGGCGAAACACCGCGCCCACTCCGTGACGATCGCGGAAGGCGTTGACGCGAAAGCGGGCGAGGCCGGGCAGCTCGTAGGCGAAGTCGGTGTCGTTGTCGGCGTTGAGCTCCTGCCGGATGGCCGCCGGAGCCACCTCCTCCAGGAGGAGCTGGATATGCTCGCCCGTCAGCGGCAGGGTGAAGCCCGGCAGAGGTTGTATCTCCCCCACCAGGCGGATGTGGGGAGGACAGGCGGCCGAGAGGTGCAGATCGCTGCCGCCCAGCTCCACCAGGGCCGCCAACATGCGGTCGAGGGGGCGGTCGG
>JABRVY010000298.1:0-5716 GCA_039961755.1 Acidobacteriota bacterium
GTCGCGAGGAGCGGACCCCACCCTGGACGCCTGCGTGCTGGTGGGGGAGGCCATGGGCATGGAGGTGCGCGACCACCCCGAGGCGGCCAAGGGGGCCTCCTTCGAGGACCGGGTGAACGCCATCGCCAAGGCCTCCCGCTGCCGCACCCGACCGGTGATGCTGCGGGACGACTGGTGGCGCTCGGACCACGGCCCCGCCCTGGGGCGCTGGGAGGAGGGCGGCGGGCCGGTGGCGCTGCTGCCCGAAGGGCCGCGTCGCATGGTGGTGGCCGACCCCCGCACCGGCGAGCGCACCGTCGTCACCGAGGAGGTGGCGGCGCGCATCTCCCCCCAGGCGGTGGTGTTTTACCGCCCCTTCCCCGACGGCCCGCTGTCCGTCAAGGACCTGATTCGCTTCGGCGCTCGCGGGCTGGCGGGCGACCTCGGGATGCTCATCGGCATGGGGATCGCCCTGGGGGTGCTGGGGGCCCTGACCCCCTTCTTCACCGGCCGGCTGTTCGACTCCGCCATCCCCCAGGCCGACCGCAACCTGCTGGTGCAGTACACCGGCGGCCTGTTCGTCGCCGCCTTCGCCGCCGCCGCCTTCAAGCTCACCCAGTCCATCGCCGTGTTGCGCATCCAGGGACGCATGGACTACTCCATCCAGGCGGCCCTGTGGGACCGCCTGCTGAACCTGCCCTCCACCGCCTTCCGCGAGTACTCCTCCGGCGACCTGGCCGACCGCGCCGCCGGCATCAACGAGATCCGCCGCCTGGTGGCGGGGGCCGGCATCGGCGCGGTGCTGGGCTCGCTGTCGTCAGTCTTCTACGTCGTCCTCATGTTCAAGTACAGCCTGGTGCTGGCGCTGTCTGCCATCGGCCTGACGCTACTCTACGTCGCCTGCACCACCACCTTCAACTACCTGCAACTGCGCCAGCAGCGCCAGGAGATGCAGCTCTCCGGCGCCATCACCGGGCTCGTGCTGCAGTTCATCTCCGGGGTGGGCAAGCTGCGGGTGGCCGGCGCCGAGAACCACGCCTTCCGGGTTTGGGCCAGCCTCTATGCCCGCCAGCGGCGGTTGGGCTTCATCATCGGCAAGATCAAGAACGCCGCCCAGGTGTTCTCCGCCGGCTTTCCGGTGCTGGCCCAGGCGGCCATCTTCTACGCCCTCGTCCAGCAGCAGGAAAAGGCGGCCGCCGCTGGCACCGCCGCCGCCATGAGCACCGGTGACTTCATCGCCTTCGCCGCCGCCTTCGGCGCCTTCCTGGCGGCCACCCAGGCGCTGGGGGACGCCTCCCTGGATCTCCTCCGGGTGGTGCCCATCTACGAGCGCCTGAAGCCCATCATCACCACCCCGGCGGAGCTGGATGAGACCCGCGCCTACCCCGGCCGGCTGCGGGGGGACATCGAGGTTTCCCACGTCTCCTTCCGCTACTCCGAGGACGGCCCCTGGGTGCTGGATGACCTCTCGGTGAAGATTCGCGCCGGCGAGATGGTGGCCTTCGTGGGGGGCTCCGGCTGCGGCAAGTCCACCCTGATGCGTCTGCTGCTGGGGTTCGAATCCCCGCAGAAGGGGTCGGTGTACTTCGACGGCCAGGACCTGGCCGCCCTCGACCTGCGCGAGGTGCGCCAGCAGATCGGGGTGGTGCTGCAGACCTCCCAGCTGCTGCCCACCGACGTGGCCCGCAACATCCTGGGCTCCACCGGTTTGGGCATCAACGACGCCTGGGAGGCGGCCAACCTGGCGGGCCTGGCCGACGACATCCGCGCCCTGCCCATGGGCATGCACACCTACATCTCCGAGGGGGGCGGCGGCTTTTCCGGCGGGCAGCAGCAGAAGATCCTCATCGCCCGGGCGCTGGTGCGCAAGCCCCGCATCCTGATCTTCGACGAGGCCACCTCGGCCCTCGACAACCGCTCCCAGGCGACGGTGACCGAGTCCATGGAGCGGCTGCAGGCCACCCGCATCGTCATCGCCCACCGCCTCTCCACCATCGTCAACGCCGACCGCATCTGCTACCTGGAGGGGGGGCGCATCATCGAGGAGGGCACCTTCGCGGAGCTCATGGCGCTGAAGGGCAAGTTTTTCGCCCTCGCCCAGCGCCAGATGGCGTGACCTCACCCCACCAGGCGACTGCCGGCGGGTCACCTTCAGGGCCACGGGAGCGGGGGGCTTTGCGCCGGCTTCGTCGTGTTTTCACGTTTCTTTCACACTAACGAGGGGAGAATCACCCGACGTCGGGAACCCGTCGATCGTGTCCTGAGGAACCCGCGGGCCCTCAGAGGTTGGAGGAACGTATGCGAAGGGGTCTGGTGAAGAAGCTCCTTGTCGTGGGTGTGCTCATTTTCGCCGCGGCGCCCGTCTGGGCGGCGAAAAACGTCATCGTCATGGTCCCCGACGGCTGTGGCGCGAGCCTGCAAACCCTGGCGCGCTGGTACAAGGGGGCGCCGCTGGCGGTGGACCCGCTGGTGGTGGGCAGCGTCACCACCTACATGTACGACTCGGTGGTCACCGACTCGGCGCCGGCCTCGACGGCGATGGCCACGGGGTACAAGTCCAACGACAAGTTCATCTCGGTTGGCCCGATCCCCGACGGCAAGCTGTCGACCCTCCCGGTGCCGCCGGAGGCGCTGCGCTACAAGCCCCTGGCCACGGTGCTGGAGGCAGCCAAACTGAAGGGCAAGGCCACCGGCGTGGTGGCCACCAGCACCATCAGCCACGCCACCCCGGCCGGTTTCGTGGCGCACGTGCACTCGCGCAGCCTCGAAAACGACATCATGGAGCAGCTGGTGTACCAGAACGTGGACGTGGTGCTGGGGGGCGGCAAGCAGCACCTCCTGCCCACCTCCGCCGGCGGCCGCCGCACTGACGGCGAGGACCTGCTGGCGGTGGTGAAAAGCAAGGGCTACACCTACGTGGAGAAGGCCATCGAGCTGGCGGCGGTGCGCTCCGGGCGGGTGTTCGGCATGTTCGCCTCGGGCGCCATGCAACCCCACATCGACCGTGCCGAGCTGGGGCCAGAGCAGCCGTCGCTGGCGGAAATGACCGCCAAGGCCATCGAGCTCCTCTCCCAGGACCCCGACGGGTTCTTCCTCATGGTGGAGGGCAGCCAGGTGGACTGGGCAATGCACGCCAACGACCCCATCTGGGCGGTGACCGACTTTCTCGCCTTCGATGACGCCGTCAAGGTCGCCCACGACTTCGCCAAGGCCCACGGCGACACGCTGCTGCTGGCCTTCCCCGACCACGACACCGGCGGCATCACCATTGGCAACCGCAGCACCAACTCCTCCTACGTGGCCATCAAGGTGGAGCAGCTGGTGGAGCCCTTGAAGAAGATGAAGATCACCGCGCCGGCGCTGGCCCGCAAGATCGGCGCCTCCCCCACGGCCGACAAGGTCAAGGCCGAAGTCTCCCAGTGGTGGGGCGTGACCCTCAGCGATGACGACGCCGCGGCCATCCTGGCCGAGGCTGGCAAGGTGGGGCTCGACTACGCCCTCGGCAAGGTGGTGAGCGAGCGCCACACCGTGCTGGGCTGGACCACCCACGGCCACCACGGCAGCGACGTGCCCCTGTGGGCCTATGGACCCGGCGCCCCCTCGGGGCTCATCGACAACACCGACGCGGCCAGAATCGTTGCCAGCGCCTTCGGGGTCAACCTGGAGGCGGTGGACCGCCACCTCTTCGTGGACCTGCAGCAGGCGCTGCCCGGGGCCACCGTGGACCGCAGCGACCCCAACAACCCCGTGGTGCGCGTGGGCGCCTGCTCGCTGCCCAGCTCCAAGAACACCCTGCACTACGCGCCGCTCAATCTGACCATGCCCCTGGACGGGGTGGTGGTCTACGCCCCCCAGACCGGCAAGGCCTACGCCTCGCGCCTGGCGGTGGCAATCATCCAGGCGGTGCAGCAGGTGGCGGTCCCTTTTGACCGCGCCCGCCTCATGTCGCTGCTGGAGTCCGATCATCTCGCCGAAGAGCTGGGGTTCCCCATCGCGGTGGAAGCCATTCGGTAGCACCTCCTCCTCCCTCGGGCGCTCGGGGGTGGGTGGCGCCAGATGCTCGGAGCCACCCACCTCCCTCTTTTCTTCTCTCTTCTCGCCGCGAAAACGCTCGACCGCACCCCGCCGCCGGCGGGGCGGCTTCGGCCTGCGGGGCCTGGGGTGCGTCGAGACGCCGGCAGCTTCGCAGGCGCCCGAGAAGACGGAGTGAAGGGCTCTGCCGACGCCGGGGGCCCCTCTCCTCGTCGACACCAGCGCCGCCGCTTTCTCATGGCCTTCGCGGGAGCAACATGAAATCACCTCTCCCCAGGACGTGGTCCTCGACGGCCTGATCACGGCGGACCCCTTCGGATTCACGCCCGGGCCGCACCAGTAATGCTGGCTGGAATCGATGCCGTCGCCTGCCTGGAGAGCTGTGGATCGTCGGCGCGGAGGACGCGCGGGGGGACGCCGACCCTGCCCGGTGGGCGGTGCTTCCGTGGACGTGCCTCACCCTCGCCCTGGGTCCATGGCCTGCACGAACAGGGGAGCCTCGCGGACATGCTAGGCTCGTGTAGCCATGAGCCATCATCGAGGTGCACCGCGCCCAGTGCGGGGAGTGCTGTGGGGCGTGGCCCTGTTTTCCGCCCTGCTCATCCCGCGGCCTCGCCCCGGCGGACTGCCACCGGCGTTCCTCCGCTACGACCCGGGGTCCCCGACGCTCATCGACCTCTGGATCGACCCCGTGAACGGCGACGACACCAACAGCGGCGCCGATCGCGCCCACGCCCTGCGCACGGTGACCGCCGCCTGGCGCCGGATTCCGGCCGGCGTCCCGCTCACCTCATCGGGCTACCGGATCATGCTGACGGCCGGCGACTATCCTGGGGATACCTTTCCCCTCTACTGGGAGTCCCGCCTTGGCACCTTCACCGCCCCCGTCATCGTGCAGTCCGCCGACGGTCCCCGTGCCGCTCGCCTGCAGGGCTACGTCAACATCTACGACACCCGTTACCTCTATTTCCTCGACGTCGCCATCCAGAACGGCGGTGATGTGCTCCACTGCGAGCGATGCGACCATCTCCTGCTGCGCGGCTGCCTGCTGGACGGCGGCCAGCGCCAGGCCCACGAAACACTGAAGATCAACCAGAGCACCCACGTGTACATCGAAGACTGCGAGATCCGGAGCGCCTGGGAAAACGCCATCGACGGCGTGGCGGTGCAGTACGGCCACGTGGTGGGCAATCGCATCCACTCCGCTGACGACTGGTGCATCTACTTCAAGGGCGGCTCCGCCTACCTGCGCATCGAGGCCAACGAGATCTTCGACTGCGGCACCGGCGGGTTCACCGCCGGCCAGGGCACCGGCTTCGAGTTCATGGTCTCCCCCTGGTTGCACTACGAAGCCTACGACATCAAGTTCGTGAACAATCTCATCCACCACACCGACGGGGCGGGGATGGGCGTGAACGGGGGCTACAACATTCTCTTCGCCCATAACACCCTCTACCGGGTTGGCCGACGCAGCCACGTCATCGAAGTGGCGTTGGGGGGACGGGGGTGTGATGGCGATGCCTCGCGCTGCGCCGCCCACCTGGCAGAAGGCGGCTGGGGACCCGCTCAGGTCGGCGGCGACGAACCCATACCGAATCGCAACATTTTCATTTACAACAACATCGTTTACAATCCCGAGGACTGGACGAGTCGCTGGCAACACTTTTTCATCTCCCCTCCCCTGACCGCCTCCCCGGCCTCCCAC
>JABRVY010000299.1:0-26355 GCA_039961755.1 Acidobacteriota bacterium
GCACGGCACCGTGCTGGGGGTGGGGGAGCGGGTGGGCAATGCGCCCATCGAGCAGCTGCTGGTCAACGCCCGGCTGCTGGGGTGGTTCGACGCCGACCTGCGCGGCCTGGCCGCCTACGTGCGGCACGGGGCGGCGATGCTGGGGGTGGACATCCCGCCCGGCCAGCCGGTGGTGGGACGCGACGCCTACCGCACCTCCACCGGGGTGCACGCCGCCGCCATTCTCAAGGCAACCGCCAAGGGGGATGCGGCGCTGGCTGACCTCGTCTACTCGGCGGTGCCCGCCTCCTGGGTGGGGGAGCGGCAGATCCTCGAGATCGGACCCATGTCGGGGGCCTCCAACGTCCGCCACTGGCTGGCGAGCCGCGGCCTGGACACCGGCGAGGAGGTGGTGGCGCGCCTGCTGGCGGCGGCCAAACGCTCCGACCGCACCCTGACGGACGAGGAACTGATGAACGTGGTGGCCACGAGGGTGTAGGCGAGAATACACTCTCGCTGTCAGGCGGGACTGCCTGTGGCTGATCTCAAGTTCGGCGACTACGTCTTCGACACGCGGCGCCTGTCCGTTACCGGTCCGACGGGGATCGTACCCCTGCGCCCACGGGCTCGGGAGGTACTCTTCTACCTCATCGCCAACCGGAACCGCTTCGTTCCCCGCGACGAGCTGGCCCAGGCCATCTGGCACGAGAAGGCCACATCGGCGGCGACCATCAATCAAACGGTTTCGGAGGTGCGACGCGCCCTCGGCGATTCACCCGAGGCCGCCGCTTACATCGAGACTCGCAGCAAGGCAGGCTACCGCTTCGTGGCCAGCGTGGTTCACCTGCCTACCGCCACCGTTGATGCGCAGCGACCGCCGGGGTCGACCGCCGACCCGCGGCCCACGGCGCGGCCGAGACGGCTCGCCATGGCGGTGGGCAGCGGGGCCCTGCTGCTGGGCGCGCTGATGATTTTCGTAATTCAGCAGAGGGGCACACCAATCCTGGTGGTGAGTCGACCGGTGGCGGAGGACGGGATGGAATCGACCCGGGCGTTGGCCAGTGCCCTGAGAGGGGAAGTCGAGGCGGCTCTGGCGGTGCTGCCTGGGCGGGTGGTGTTTCCAGGCACGCCCGGCGATGCCAGCGAAGGACTCGTGCTCACCATGAACTGCCGGACCGTGCATGGGCTGCGGGTGGAGGTGACCGCCACACTGCTGCAGGCCGGGGACAGTAAGGAGGTCTGGCGAGGCACCTGGATGGGCCCGCCGGATGAGGACGCCATCGCCACGCTGGCGCGCGAGGTGGCCGCTGCCTCGGCGAAGGCCGCTGGTGAACATCTCATCTCACCGTAGTGTGCGAGACATCCACAGATGAGCGTCGTGGAGAAGCAAGATGCGGTCGCGGTTGCGCGTCACGCATATGATGAGGTGGCCATCTACCGCCCAATCGAACCAGGAAAGCATTCCGGCTGGGAACGGCAAGTGGGTGAGCAGAACAGGTGGGGCGGTGGGATTGTCGATGCGGATGGCGGCAATGTCGGCACCGACGGGCTCGGATGGGACGTCGAAAGCCACCCAGGCGTTGTCGGGCGAGAAGCGGGGCTTGCCTCCGGCGAAGCTGGTGGTCTGCACGGCGATCTCGGCGACGGGAGGTAGCAGGCCACCCGCGGGGTCGAAAGGAGCCACAGTCAGAACACCGCGGTTTGATCCGTAGGGCACTACGTACGCTACCAGCTGCCCATTGGGAGAAACCGCCGGATTTCGCGCACCCGAGGTGGTGAGGCGGGTCAGCGCGCCGGTGGCGATGGCCAAGGCGTAGAGATCTTCGGAGCCGCCGCGGTTGGAGACGAAGATGATGCTGTCGCCGCTGGGGTGCCAGACGGGTTGGAAGTCGGCGGCAGGGTCGTTGGTGAGGGGGTGGGGGTCCGACCCGTCGGCGCCGGCCACCCACAGGTCGCTCTGCTCGCCGATGAGGCAGGAGTAGGCGATCAGTGAACCGTCCGGGGACCACGCCGGGTTGAAGGAACTGTTGCCGGTGGCCAAGAGGGGGTTCGCTGCGCCGGTGTCGCGTTCCATCACCCAGATGTCGCGGGCGGCCGAGCAAAACGCCAGACGTGAACCATCGGGGGAAACCCGCGGTTGGGAGGCGTCGCGGGTGTTGGGCAGGACGCGGTAGCTGACGGCCGGGCCGGCAGCCAGGGGGTCGGCGGCCATCTCTACCAGTTCGGAGGTTCCATCCAGTTCGTGGAAAGCCAGGCTCTTGCCGTCGTGGGGGAGGGACGGATGGGAGGCGAATCCCGGGGAAGGGAGCAGTAGTCGCGTGGGTGCTCCGTTCAGGGGCGAGAGGGCCAGCGATGTCCGTTGTTCGTAGGGGTGGCGGAGCGCCCACAGGACAGCGCCCTGCTCGCGGGCGACGGCGAGGCCGGGTTGGGCGATGCCGTTGACCGACGCCACCGTCTGGGTCGTGCCCTCCCTCAGCCGAATCTGCACCACCTCGGAGCGGTGCAGCCCATCAGTGCGGGAGACCAACACGGCCTGATCATCTAACGCAAAGGCGATGCCTATGGGGGCCATGGGTCCCTCGAGGGTGGTGACAATGCGGTGCTCGCTGCCATCTCGCCGCGTCACCGCTAACTGGACTCCCCCATTCGAGCCATGCTGGAGATTCGCCAGCACCGCCCCTGAGGGGGACACTGCTGGCATCCAGCCAGTCGCTACCCGCCGGGGAGAGCCACCAGCGCAGGGCACCTCCCACAGGCTGGGACGTCCGTCGGCATCATAGGCGTCGAAAAGGACCCACTCGCCATCGGGAGTGAGAGAAAGGGCACCAATGTGGCTGGCGCCGGCCCAGATCAGACGGGCGTTGCCCGGGCCAACTGGCATCGCCCAGATTTCTCGTGGGTCTGCGGCCCGGAATACGACCTCCCGTCCGTCGGGGGTGAGGTGGGGGAGTGAGCCCTCGATCGGCAACGTTGCCAGCCCGCCATCCGGACCCGGTGCTGAGGTTGGACTCAACAGCCTGAAACCAAGGCCCACCAGGAGTGTCACTGCCAGGAGGAGGGCGGCGGCCAGGGCGAGGGCCGCGGCGAGGCGGCGGCATGGCAGCGGCGTTGCAGGGGCACTGGGGTAGACCACGGCGCGTAGGGCGACCCACAGCTCCCGCGCGTCCGTAAAACGCCGGCGCGGATCGCGGTCCAGGCAGCGTTGCAGGAGAGCTTCGAGGCGGGCGCGGGGCAAGCCGGGCAGCCGTGAAAGCGGGGGGATGGGGGCGTTGAGAACGGCGTTGAGAGTGTCCGCCACCGTCTCCCGCTCGTGCACCGGTTGGCCGGTCAGCGCCTCGTGCAGCACCAGACCGAAGGAGTACACGTCGCTCGCCAGCGTGAGGGGTTCGCCCCGCACCTGCTCCGGGGACATGTAGGCGGGTGTGCCGACGATCCTGCCGTCAACCGTGGCGAAGCTACGCAGCGCCAGCTCCCGCGCATGTACCGGCTTGGCGAGCCCGAAGTCGGCCAACTTGGCGGTGCCATCCGCGGCGACGAGGACGTTGGCGGGTTTCAGGTCGCGGTGCAGCAATCCCAGGGAGTGGGCGGCGGCAAGACCATCCGCCACCTGCAAAAGGATATTCAGGATCTGACGAGGAGGTGTATTCCGGGTGCGGATGAGTTCGGCAAGTGTGGTGCCCTCTACCCATTCAGTGATGAGGTAGGGGCGACCCTGGTATTCGCCAGCCTCCAGGAGCTCGACCACGTGGGGATGGCGAAGCCGGGCACAAGCCTTCGCTTCCTGGGTGAATCGGTGGCGGCGGTCAATCGGGTCCCCGGCGAGGTGGGAGAACAACTTCAAGGCCACCCGGCGGGGAGGATCAGACTGTGCCGCGGCGTACACCTCGCTGCTTCCGCCTCGCGCCACCAGGAATTCCACCGTGCAAGTGCCAACACGAGTACCGGGTGCGAGATCGCGCGACGCCATTCGCCGTCTGCCCGTCCTGCGGCGATTGTAGTGTGCCTGGACCTCGTGCGTCTTTCTGCAGGCTGGGCACTCCAGTTCAGGTCCTCTAAAAGGACTTCAAGATACCATCATGGAATAATAAAAATATCATAAGATCAATGCTTTACGTTGCACAAGCGCGACTAGGGCGTTAGTGTGGTTCAGGGGCGCCAATCCGCAAGATGGCGCCCCGGGGAGGGCAAGAATGAAGAGAGTTCAGGGTGTCTGGGCGGTGGCGACGGTGGCTTTCGTCACGGCGACGATGGGCGCGGAAGGTCGCGAGCCGACGCTCGGCGAGGTGACGTCATTGGCCATGGCGTTTGAACCGCAGGACGGTGGCTCGTCTGTCTCTGCCTTTCTGGCCCGCGGCCGCGGCTATGCGGTGCGGCTGGACTCCAAGGGGATCCACGCTCGGGTGGACGGCGATTGGGTGCGGACCGAGCTGTCGGGCGCCCGAGCCACTGCCACTTTGGTAGGCGAGGAGCCACTGCCAGGGACGGTCAACTACTTCCTCGGCGCCGCGCCGGGCAGGTGGCGCACCGGCGTACCGACTTTCGCCCGCGTTCGCGTTCGTCAGCCGTACCCGGGCATCGACGTGCTGTACCACGGTGTCGGGAGGCTGGTGGAGTTCGACTTCGAAGTCCAACCGCTGGCCGACCCTACCCTCATTCGGCTGCGCTTCCAGGGTCAGCATAGGGTGTCATTGAACGACCGCGGTGATCTGATCATCGGCCTGGCGCACGGTCAGTGGATTCAGCACCGCCCGCCGGCGTATCAGGAGGTGGGCGGGTTGCGCCAGGAGGTCGAGGCCGGCTATGTCGTGAGTGATGAGGGGACGGTGACTTTTCAACTGGGGTCCTACGACCGGTCTCGAACACTGGTTATCGACCCGGTGGTCTCGTATGCCAGCTACCTGGGTGGGAGCCTCGGCGACAGTGCGCAAGCGGTGGCGGTCGATGGGGCGGGCAACCTCTACGTCGCCGGGACCACGGGCTCCAGCGATTTTCCCATCGTTGCCGGCTACACCTCTCAATTTCCAGGGGCCTGCGGCTTCGTGACCAAGATCAACGCAGCCGGCACCGCCATCATCTACTCCACATACCTCTCTGGCGTTCACAGCATCAGTGGCCTCGCTGTGGATGCCGGGGGCAACGTTTTCATTTCGGGCACCACCTGGGGGGAGATCCCTGTCAAGGGAGCGTTTCAGGCAAGTCCCCAGGGCGGTAGCGATGCTTTCCTCACCAAGCTGGGACCCGCCGGCAACACTCTAGTTTTTTCCTCCTACCTCGGGGGCAGCGACAACGACGAAGGGTGGGCTCTGGCGCTGGATGCGGCCGGGAAAGTCCACCTCACGGGCACGACCTCATCCGCCGATTTCCCCGTTATGTCTGCCTACCAAAACACTTTGAAGGGGGAGACCGATGCGTTCGTCACGGTGTTCAATGCCGCGGGGAACGCCTTGATCATGTCCAGCTTTCTCGGTGGGGACGACTGGGACAACGGACGTGGCATTGCCGTCGATTCAGTCGGCAACATTGTGGTCGTAGGTCATACCTTTTCCGTTGACTTTCCTGTCAGGAGCGCCCACCAGGCGGCCAACGGCGGGAACATGGACTGGTTCGTCAGTAAGCTGACCGCCGCTGGCGGCCTGGTGTATTCCACCTACCTGGGCAGCGGAGGGGTGGAGGGTGCTGACCCGGTGACGGTGGACGGGGCGGGCAACGCCTACGTGGTTGGTGGCGGTGGTCTGGGATTCCCGCTCAAGGGTTCCCTGCAAGGGCCCGCCGGCGACCTGGACCTGGCGGTGGTCAAGCTGTCACCGGCTGGGGCGCTGCAGTTCTCGACCTTATGGGGTGGAAGCGGGAACGAAGAGCCGGCCGCGGTGGCGCTCGACGGCTCTGGGAACGTGTATGTGGCCGGCTCTACCAGCTCCACCAATTTTCCGACCGCAAGTCCCTCCCAGGCCACCTACGGCGGAGGCGACGCCGATGCGTTCGTTGTCGCTCTCGACGGCGGTGGGACGCAGGCGCTGTATTCGACGTTTTTCGGCGGCAACGGCCTGGATCAGGTCGAGGGCCTCGCCGTTGACGCCGCTGGCAGCGTCTACCTCGGTGGTCTTACCGCCTCCACCAACTTGCCCACGAGGAACCCATTCCAGGCAACTCTCAAGGGGGACCAAGACGCCTTCGTGGCGAAGCTGCAGGGAGGGGGAACATCGGCCGGGACTCTCTATGTGGTGCCGTCGGTGGCCCATACCCCCGGCAAGGGTACCTCGCAGTGGCGTTCGACCGTCACGGTGGTAAATCGAGGTTCCGCGGCGGCGACCGTCACCTTGACCTTTCTCTCCACCACGGGCGACACGCGCACCGCTACAGAGACGTTGGGGGTCGGCGCCAGCAAGGAGTGGACGGATATCCTCGTGTCCCGCTTCGGTTATGCCTCTTCCGCCAGCGTCTCCGGATCCCTGCAGCTGCTGTCCACCCAGCCGCTGTTCGCTTACAGCCGCACCTACAACCAGGCGGCGAGTGGAACCTTCGGGCAGTACTACCCGGCGCTCTCCCCGTCGGCAGCGCTTACCTCGGGGCAGGCCGGGGTAGTGCCCGGGGTGAAAAAGAACCCAGGCTTCCGCACCAACCTCGGGCTGCAGAACCTTGGCGAGAGTAGTTGTCAGGTGCGCGTGACCCTTTACAACCCGAGCGGCGCTCAGCTTGGCAGCCCGGTCACCGAGACGATTGGCGCATGGACCTGGAAGCAGATCAACGACGTGGTCGTCCGCGCCGGAGTCGCTTCCGCCGATCTCGCCTATGCCCGGGTGGAAGTGCTCACGGCTGGAGGCAAGGTGTGGGCGTACGCCTCGGTGGTCGATAACGCCACCGACGATCCGGTCACTGTGCCTGTCATGTTCTAGCTTCACGGGGCGGGCGGCGGATGCCCGCCGCTCGCCCGTCAAGGCCTGGCCATGCTTCGGTCATCGTTCGCCGTTGCCGTCCTGCTGTTGTGGGGTATGGTGGTCGCCACCGCTCCTCGTCGATTTGCGATATCTGGGCGGATCAACGGTCTATCCGGCCACGATCGAGCCCTGGTGGTGGTCGAAGGACAGTGCCGTGTGGAGGCCACCAGCCGCCTGCGTGGAGCCTGGCGTGTGGAGGGTTTGTCGGCTGGCGAGTACAGCGTCACCCCGTACCATGGTCGCTATTCCTTCTCGCCTCCGCAGCGGCATGTACGAGTGCAAGATAGGGATGTGATCGAAATCAACTTCGATGCTGTCCTCCGCGTTCCTTCGAGGCCTGGCGACAGTGAGAAGGGGTGGGATTGAGCCCTCGGGGTTTGGCGGCGGTGAGTTGCCGGGGAGAGACAGGAGGGCAAGGACCCAGGAGTTCCTCGCCCCTCCTCCCGAAACGTCCGCAGACGGTCGCTGGCCGGCAACTCTCTGGAACATCTGCCGCGTCATGCTGCCTCCTCCCACGAGCAAGAAAGAAAGAACCCGGCGATGCTGCTGCCGGGTTCCGGGGGGACGGGGTGAGTCCTGCTACTTCTTGGCCGCGTCGCCAGTGGCGGCGCCGTGCAGCTTGACCTCCACCTTCTCCTCGAGCTTGTCGTAGTACTCCTTCAGCACCGCGATCACCTCGGGCTTGGAGAACTCGGCGGGCACCGGCTTGCCCTCGCTCATCAGCTTGCGCAGCAGGGTGCCGGAGAGCAGCAGGCGGGCGCCGCCCTTGTACTGGCCGTTGTCGTCGATCACCGCCTTGGACTCGTGGGGGCAGGTCTTCATGGAGGCCATGGTGCCGCACTCGTAGCAGTAGAACGTCCAGTCCAACGGCAGCGGCTTGAGGGCCAGGGCGTCGGAGGGGATCTCGTGGAAGATCTTCTGGGCGTCGAAGGGGCCGTAGTAATCCCCCACGCCGGCGTGGTCGCGGCCGACGATGAGGTGGGAGCAGCCGTAGTTCTGGCGGAAGACGGCGTGCAGCAGCGCCTCGCGGGGACCCGCGTAGCGCATGTCCAGCGGGTAGCCCGCCTGGATCACCCGCTCCTTGCGGAAGTACTTGTTGATGAGGGCATCAATGGCCTTGACGCGGACGTCCGCCGGGATGTCGCCGGGCTTGAGCTTGCCGACGAGCTGGTGGATGTACACCCCGTCGCACACCTCGATGGCGATCCAGGCCAGGTAGGCGTGGGAGTTGTGCATGGGGTTGCGCAGCTGCAGGGCGGCCACGGTGGTCCAGCCACGCTCCTCGAACATCTTGCGGGCTTCGGCGGGGCGCTGGTAGAGCCCCTTGAACTGCTCGGGGAAGTACGACTCGGAGAGCACCTTCACCGGACCCGCCAGGTTGACCTCGGCTTGCTCCATGACCATCTTGACGCCGGGGTGGGCCGGGTCGGTGGTGCGGAAGACCTGCTGGCACTCGTGGTTCTTGTCGATGGTGTACTTCTCGGTCACCTTCATGGTGGCCATCAGGGTGTCGGTCTCGGTGTCCCACAGGGCCACCTCCTCGCCAATGGCGATGGAGTCTGCCAGCTCCTTGGTGGCCGAGAGGGTGATGGGGATGGGCCAGAACAGGCCGTTCTTGGAGGGCATCTTGTACTCGTCGCAGATGCCCTTCCAGTCATCGTAGCCCATGAAGCCGTCGAGGGGGGTGAAGCCGCCAATGCCCATCATGATCAGGTCACCGGTCTCGCGGCTGGTGAGCGGGACCTTCTTCATGCTCGCCGCCCGCTTGATCTCATCCGCCAGGGCCTGGCCTTCCAACAGCAGGGGCTTGAGTTCAGGACTACCGTGGGGGGGTACCAGCTTGCTCATCGTTTCCTCCTCTTACCCTAAATTTTCGTTGCAGTTCCCAAACCGTAACCAGCGCCGGCACCGACGGGCGCGGCACGATCACATCCCGTGCCCGCCCGGCTCGGGCAGCTCCACTCGCGTCGCTCCGGCCACTCCGGCCTCGACACGGCAACGCTGTCGTGCAAGCATTGTGCCAGATTTCACAATCGCTGACAGGCCTGCAAGGCGCGATCCCACTTGAGCTTTGGTCACCGGTGGGGCCGCCCCGCGGGGGGTCAGTTACGCCGGCGTAACAGACGAGCAGGAACGCTCCACCTCCGTGGGTTCCCGTACAATGCGGCGGCCCGGCCCGGGTCGCCGGGGCGTGGGGGACGCGAGATGGTGAGAATGCTGGTGGCAGGTTGCCTGTTGAGCGTGGGCATGAGTGCGATGGCAGCGGCGGCGATGCAGGACGATAACCGGTACCGGTGGAACCTGGACGATCTCTACCCCTCGCCGGAGGCATTCGAGGCGGCGCGCCGGCAGCTGATTGGGCGGCTGGACGAACTGGAGGAGGGGCGGGACCGGCTGGGCGTCTCGGGGGCCGAACTGGCCGCGGTGCTGGAGCGGATGTGCTCGTTTTCCAAGGATTTGGGTCGGGTGTGGTCATACGCCTCCATGCGCTCCGACGAGGATACCCGGCAAGCCGGGCCGCTGGCCGCTCGCCAGGAGGTGCAACAGCTCGCCGTGGAGTTCTCCTCTCGCACGGCGTGGATCGCGCCCGAAATCCTGGCCCTGCCCGAGGGACGTGTGGCCAGGATGCTCAAGGCCGAACCGCGGCTGGCGCCCTACCGCTTCTACCTGGAGAATCTCGAGCGGCAACGCCCGCACACGCTCTCGCCGGCCGAGGAGAAGCTCCTGGCCCAGAGCGGCACCCTGATGCGCGCTCCCTACAGCACCTACGGGATTCTCGCCAACGCCGACCTGCCGTTTCCCGAGGTGACCCTGTCGAGTGGCGAGAAGGTGCGCCTGGATCAGGCCGGGTACACGCGCTACCGGGCACTGCCCGAGCGCGCCGACCGGATCCTGGTGTTCGGCGAGTTCTGGAAGACCTTCAAGGCCTTCGAGCGCACCTTCGGGGTGACGCTGGACGCCCAGGTGAACGCCGATGTGTTTGCCGCGCGGGCGCGCCGCTACCCCTCGGCGCTGGCCGCCTCCCTGGCCGCCAACAACGTCCCCGAGGCGGTCTACCGCAAGCTCATCGCCGAGGCGGACCAGGCTCTGCCCCTGCTGCATCGCGCCTTCCGCCTGCGCGCCCGCATGCTGGGGATCGAGGATCTCGCCTATCACGACATTTACCCGCCGCTGGTCAAGGAGTTGAACCTGCGTTTCCCCATCGAGTCGGCGCAGGAGCTGGTGCTGCAGTCGCTACGCCCCCTGGGGGAGGAGTACGTGGCGGTGGTGGCCCGCGGCTTCGGGTCGCGCTGGATGGACGTTCACCCCCGCCCGGGCAAGCGCTCCGGGGCGTACTCCAACGGCGCCGCCTACGACGTGCACCCCTACGTGCTGATGAACTACAACGACGACTACGAGAGCGTGTCCACCCTCGCCCACGAGTGGGGCCACGCCATGCACTCCTACCTCGCCAACGCCGCCCAGCCCTACCCCACCGCCGACTACTCCATCTTCATCGCCGAGGTGGCGTCCACCTTCAACGAGGCGCTGCTCCTCGACCACATGCTGCGGCAGGCGAAAAACGAGGACGAGCGGCTGTACTACCTCGGTTCCTATCTCGAGGGGCTGCGGGGCACGTTCTTCCGCCAGACCATGTTCGCCGAGTTCGAGCTGGCCATCCACGAGGCGGTGGAGCGGGGGGAGGCCCTCACCGGCGAGCGCCTGTCAGCCATGTACCTGGAGCTCCTCCGGCGCTACCACGGCCACCAGCAGGGCGTGGTGCGCATCGACGATGCCTACGCCGTGGAGTGGGCCTATATCCCTCACTTCTACTACAACTTCTACGTTTACCAGTACGCCACCTCGCTGGCCGCCTCGGCCCTGTTGGCCCAGCAGGTGCTGGCCGGGGAGGCGGGGGCGCGGGAGCGTTACCTGGGGCTGCTGAAGGCGGGGGGGTCCCGCCACCCCTACGAGCTGCTGGTGGAAGCCGGGGTGGACCTGGCCACGGAGGCTCCCTACCGCGCCCTGGCGATGCGGATGGCGTGGGTGCTGGACGAGATCGAGGCGATCCTGGAAAAGCGCGTCATCCGGTAAGGCTCGCCCGGCACGGGCACCAACACGGTCACGGACACCGACACGGTCACGGTCACCGACACGGACATGGACACGGACACGGGCACGGACACCGGGCCGGGCGTGGCAACCCGCACCGTCCGTGAGGGCGGGCCAGAGGCCCGCGCACCCAGGGTCACGGCCATCGGCAGTGGCAGGGCCACGGCCGCGGACACGGTCACGGTCACGGGCACGGTCACGGGCACGGTCACGGTCACGGGCACGGTCACGGACACGGGCACGGACAGCGGGCCTGCTCGCCTTCGCCGGCTCTTGCTGACCCGCGCCAGGCGGGAGCCTGTGCGTCCTCTTGCCTGCCCTTTGCCACGCTGGCATCTTCATCGCTTCCTTCATCTCTCTTCTCTCTGCCCCCTTCGTCCTCGCTTCTGCGCCTCGTCCTCTCCCTTCCCTTGCCGCCCACTTGGTGACCTGGATCACGGGCCTGCCCTTGACTGCCGTCCAATGACCGTCTAGATTGACCACCATCACAACATATTGGAGGCGGTTATGCGACGTACCCCCCGGCATGAAACTCGCAACCAACCATGCTCTTGATCGCGGGGGGCCGCACGCCCGCCACCCCTTCCCCCGTGTGCTCTGCCCCCCGCGATCAAGAGCATGGTTGGTTGCGAGTTTCATGCCGGGGGGTGCGTCGCATAACCGCCTCCAATATGTTGTGATGGCGGCCAATCTAGACGGTCGTTGGACGGCAGTCAAGGGCACGGGGGCCCCCGGCCCGTGATCCAGGTCACCAACTGGGCGGCAAGGGAAGAAAAGAGACCAGGCGCAGAAGAGAGGAAGGAAGGGGCAGTGAAGGAAGGAATGAGGGAAGCGATGAGGATGCAGGTGTGGAAAAGGGCAGGCAAGAGGAGGGACAGGTACTCCCTTCCTGGCGCGGGTGAGCAAGAGCGGGCGAAGGCGAGCAGGCCCGCTGCCCGTGTCCGCGTCCGTGTCCGTGTCGGTTACCGTGTCCGTTTCCGTGTCGGTGTCCGTGTCCGCGTCTGTGTCGGTGCCCGTGGCCGTGACCGTGTCCGTGTCCGTGACCGTGTCAGTGACCGTACCCGCGACCGTGCCCTGGGACCGCGGGCCTCTGGCCCGCCCTCACGGACGATGCGATTCGCCCCGGCCGGCCCGCTGCCCGTGTCCGTGTCCCTGTCCGTGACCGGTGACCGTGCCCGCGGCCGTGTCCGTGACCGTGCCAAGGCCCGCGCTCGCGCTACAGCGTGTGGAGCTCACGAAGCACGGCTGGGAGAGCGACGGTGAGGGTTGTCGCCCCGAGCCTTGCCGCTAGACCTCGGTCAGCGCCGGCGGCGCTTTGCTTCCCGACGCCGCTCGAAGAGTTGCGTCAGCCCCAACGCCACCGGTGAGGCTATATGTATAGAGGAATACGTCCCTACGATGATCCCCACCAGCAGGACGAAGGCGAAGGTGTTGATGACGTCGCCGCCGAAGAGGAACAGTGCCGCCACCACGATGAACGTCAGGCCGGAGGTGATCACCGTCCGGGAGAGGGTCTGATTCAACGCCCTCTCCATGAGGGCGGGCAACGGCGTGCCGCGTTCCAGCTTGAGACGCTCGCGGATGCGGTCGAAGATGACCACCGTGTCGTTGACCGAGTAGCCCACCAGGGTGAGCAGGGCAGCGATGGTGGGGAGGTTCATCTCCCGCTGGGTGAAGGAAAGCGCCCCCAGGGTGATCAAGACATCGTGGAAAAGCGCCACCAGGGCGCCGATGCCGTAGGGCAGCTGGAAGCGGAACCAGATGTAGACCAGCATCCCGGCCAGGGAGAACACCACCGCCAGCGTCGCCTTGTTGCGCAGGTCCTTGCCCACCAGCGGGCCGACGTTGTCGGCGGCGAGCATGGCGAACTCCCCGAAGACTGCGTCGCTAGAGAAGAACCGCCGCACCGCCGGAGAGAGCGCCGCGACGCGCTCCAGATCGGCCGCACCCTTGAGGATTCCCCTCTCCTTGCGCAGCGCCAGGAGCGCATCGGCCATCGGCTGGTAGTGCTCCCGGCGGCGCTCCACCGAGCCCCCGACGGCGTCCGGATCGGCCTGGACGAGGGCGTCGCGGATGGCGTCGGCGCCGTCCCGGTTGAGGTGCACAGCTGCGTGCGGAACGTCGAACTCCCGCTCCAGGGCGTCCAGCATAGCCTTGGTGAAATCTCCCTCAGCCTCAGGGTTTTGCATGCGCACCAGGATTTCATTGAGACCCGCCTCGTCGAAGCGCTGGATGGTCACCTCTCCCAGCTTGAGGGCTTCCAGGGCGCGCCGTACCCGCGGAATATCGGGCTCGTCGTTGAAGCGCAGGGTGAGCTGGGTGCCGCCGGCGAAGTCGACGCCCATGACCAGCCCCTTGCCCAGGAACAGGCTGAACAGCGAGGCCGCCAGCAGCACCAGCGAAACGCTGATGAACGCCCACTTGTAGCGCAGGAAGGGGAAGTTGGTGTTGGCGAGAAAACGCATACTCGTGACTCCCGGCGCCTAGATGGACAACGTCTGGGCGCGACCCTTGCGGGCCAGGATGGTCTCGAACAGGGTCCGGGACGAAAACACGGCGGTGAACATGGAGATCATGATCCCCAGCGAGAGGGTGACGGCAAACCCCTTGATGGGTCCGGTGCCGAACTGGAACAGGAAGAGGGCGGCGATCAGGGTGGTGAGGTTGGAGTCGACGATCGTCCCGAAGGCGCGCGAGAAGCCCAGCTCCACCGCCGAGCGCACCGTCTTGCCCAGTCCCAGCTCCTCCCGGATGCGCTCGAAGATCAGCACGTTGGCGTCCACCGCCATGCCGATGGTGAGGATGATGCCCGCGATGCCGGGCAGGGTCAGCGTCGCCTTGAGGGCGGCCATGGCGCCCAGCAGGATGATGGCGTTGAGCGCCAGCGCCAGGTTGGCGTTGATGCCAGCACCGCGGTAGTACAGCAGCATGAAGATGAAAACCAGGGCCAGGCCCACCAGACCGGCGCGCAGGCCGCGAATGACCGACTCGCGGCCCAGGCTGGGCCCCACCGTGCGCTCCTCCAGGTAGGTGATGGACGCCGGCAGCGCCCCGGCGCGCAGCACCAGCGCCAGGTCCTCGGCCTGCTGGACGGTGAAGGAGCCTTCGATGACCCCCTCGTCGCGAATCTGACCGCGGATCACCGGCGCCGAGCGCACCCGGTTGTCGAGCACGATGGCCATGCGCTCGCCGATGTGGGCGCGGGTGTACTCCTCGAACTTGTTCCCCCCGTCGGGGGTGAGGGTGAAACTCACTGCCGGCTGGTTGTAGCGGTCCTGGGAGCGGCGGGCGTTGCGCAGGTCGCGGCCAGTCACCACCGAGGCCCGCTTGAGGAGGAAGTACTCCCGACCGGTGACCCGCCCCTCCAGGTCCTCCACGTCCCCGACCACCACCTCACTGTCGTCGGGTACCACGCCCCCGTGGGGCGCCAGCAAGGCTTCCCGCGTCGGGGCCACCGAGACCACCGGCTTGATCTCCAGAAACGCCGTGGCGCGAATTAGATCCTTCACACGGCCGGGGTCATCCACGCCGGGTAGCTGCACCACGATGCGGTCCCCCTCGATCCCCTGGCGCTGGATCACCGGCTCGGCAACGCCGAACTGGTCGATGCGGTTGCGAATCGTCTCCAGCCCCTGCCGCACCGCCATATCGCGAATGGTGCGTACGACTTCCGGCTTGAGAACGGCTTCGATGTTGACGCCGCGGGAGACCTTGAAGTCCAGCAGCCGATCTTCGATGACCTGGTCCACCACCTTGGGATCGGCGCCGGGGCTCAGCCTGATGGTGAACCCCTGGCCGTCATCCGAGCGCTGCGCCCCCGCCAGCGTCACCCCCTTGCTGGTGAGCTCGGTGCGCACCCGCTCCATCGCGGCATCCACCTCGGCGCGCACGGCGTCCTCGGTGTTGACCTGCAGCACCAGATGGATGCCACCCTTGAGGTCGAGGCCCAGGTTGATCTTCTCCTTGGGTGGCCACATCGCCACCACCGCCGCCACCGTCACCACTCCGATGAGCAGCCACCGCCAGGTGAGGTTCTTCTTCATGGTCGTCTGGCCTCACTCACCGGAACCGAAGTTCACGTTGGCCGCGTCCCCGGCCAGCCCCGCCACCGCCGAGCGCGCCACCTGCAGCTTGACGTTGTCGGCCACGCGCACCTGCAGGACGTCCCCCTGGACGTCCACCACCGTGCCGAAGATGCCGCCGGTGGTGACGATGCGGTCGCCGCGGGTGAGCTTGGCGAGCATCTCCTGGTGCCGCTTCTGCCGCCGCCGCATGGGCAGGATCATCACCAGGTAGAAGATGACGAAGATCAGGATGAGCGGCGCCAACTGCATCAACACGTTCGGTTGCTGAGACATGGGAACTCCCTCGTCGTCGTTCTCAACTCTCGCGGCGCGTCAGTCCTACCTCGCGCCGCAGGTCGAGAAAACGGCCGTTGATAATAGCCCACCGCAGCCGCCGCATCAAGGCCAGATAGAAATGCAGGTTGTGCACCGTGGCGAGGACCACGGCGGCGGCCTCCCGGGCCAGGTAGAGGTGGCGGAGGTAGGCCATGGAGCAGGTCTGGCAGGTGGGGCAGGAGCACTCGGGATCGGGTGGCCCGGCATCGCTGCGCCAGCGGGCGTGCTTGAGCACCACCGGGCCCCGGCTGGTGTGGAGCAGACCGTTGCGGGCGTTGCGGGTGGGGATGACGCAGTCGAACAGGTCGATGCCGCACGCCACCGCGTGCACCAGGTCGGCGGGCAGACCCACCCCCATCAGGTATCGGGGCCGCCCGGCGGGCAGCAGCGGAGCGGCCATCGCCACCCCATCCCAGAGGGCCGGCTGCTCCTCCCCCACCGAGAACCCCCCCAACGCATAGCCATCGAATCCCAGGGGAAGCAGGGCCTCCACGGCGCGGCGCCGCAACTCCACCTCCAGCCCTCCCTGGACGATCCCGAAGAGCAGGGTGGGTCCGCCGGGGGGGAGCGCCAGTCGGCAGCGGCGGGCCCACGCCGAGGTCAGCGCCACCGCTTGCTCCAGCTCCACTCGCGGCGAGGGTAGCGGTGGGCAGACGTCCAGCGCCATGGCGACATCGACCCCCAGGCGTCGCTGGGCCTCCATGCACGCCTCGGGGGTGAGGCGCAGCTCGGCCCCGTCCAGGTGGGAGCGGAAGGTCACCCCGTCCTCGTCGTAGCGCCGCCGCCCCACCAGGGAGTACACCTGGAACCCGCCCGAATCGGTGAGGATCGGCCCGGGCCAGCCCATGAAGGCGTGCAGGCCGCCCACCCTCTCGATGACCTCCACCCCGGGGCGCACCAGCAGGTGGTAGGTGTTGGCCAGGATCATCTCCGGGCCCAGCCGGGCCAGCTCCCAGGGGGCCAGCCCCTTGACGCTGGCGGCGGTACCCACCGGCATGAACGCCGGGGTGTGCACCACCCCGTGGGCGGTGGTCAGCTCTCCCGCCCGAGCCGCGCTGTGGGCGTCCCTGGCAACGACGTTGAAGGTGCCGATCACGCTACTCGCGGCTGGCGAGCTTGACGTCCACCACCTTGACGTCGCGCGGTAGATCGAGGGCGAACATGGCTTCTGCCACCGGCTGGTTGAGGGCAACGTCGTGGAAGGTGTAGGCGGTTCGATCGCCGTCCGCTTCCACGTAGGAGACCGCCACGGGGACGAAGCGGGTGCGGTCGATCACCACCTCCACCCGCTGCAGTCGCCGCTTGAGCTGAATGGTGGCCGGCTCCAGCAGGAAGCGGTAATCGCGGCCCTCCCCCCCGTCGCTGAAGGTGAAGGTGAAGTAGCGCTTGAGGGTGTCCAGGGGCTCGGCGGCGCCGAGGAAGCGAAACACCCGCCGCTGCATGCGTCCGATCTCCACCCGCTCGGCGCGCTTCTCCTCGGGGCGATAGGTGATGGCCACGCCGTTGGCGATCACCACCTCCATGGGTCGGGGTGACTGATACTGCCAGCGCACCGAGTCGGGAGCGGCGAAGTAGAACATCCCCTGACTGCGGCTGGGGGCGGCCAGCAGCCGGCTTTCCCGCACCTGCTCGAAGCGCGCGGTCATGGTGGACACCTTCGACTGCGCCTCGGCCACCCGTGCCAGCACCGCCGCCACCTTTTCGGTGCCCTTGAGATCCGCCGGTACGGGGTCCTGCGCCCAGACCACGGAGGCGAGGAGAAAAAAAAGAAAGGGGGTACCGGTTCGCATCGCTGGCCACCGTAGCAAACGCCCCACCCCGGGGTCAATCAACGGGCGGCCCCGGGCGTTGGGTGATCTCGTAGGCCAGCTGATCCCGGGACAGGGTAACGCGGGAGTAGGGCGGCACCGAGGTGACCAGCCAGACGTTGCCGCCAATCACCGACCCCCGCCCCACCACCGTGTCGCCGCCCAGGATCGTCGCCCCGGCGTACACCACCACGTCGTCTTCGAGGGTTGGGTGACGCTTGCCGCCCCGCACCAGTGACCCGCTGCGATCCCGGGGCAGCGACAGCGCCCCCAGGGTGACGCCCTGGTACAGCTTCACCCGGTCGCCGATCTCCGTGGTCTCGCCGATCACCACCCCGGTGCCGTGGTCGATGAAGAACTCCCGGCCGATCCGGGCGCCGGGGTGGATGTCCACCCCCGTCTCGTTGTGGGCGAACTCGGTCATGATGCGGGGGATCAGGGGCACCCCCAACTCCTTGAGCAGGTGGGCGATGCGGTAGGTGAAGATGGCCTTCACCCCGGGGTAGGCGAGGATCACCTCCTCCAGGGAAGAGGCGGCGGGGTCCCCCTCGTAGGCCGCCCGCACGTCCCCCGCCACCAGATCCATCACCTCCGGCAGGCGTTCGTAGAACTGGGTGACGATCTCCCGGGCGTCGGCCGGCGCCGGCGGGGTTTGCTCCTGCCGCGGGCAGCGGCAGGGGGCTGCCAGCGCCTTCCTCACCTCGCCCTCCAGGCGGCGGGAAAGGGCGTAAAGCTGATCCGCCAGATGCGCGCGCAGGTACTCCCGGTACAGCTCCTGATCGCCAAAGTAACCGGGGTAAATGACTTCCTGCAGTCCCCGCAGGATGGCGATGACCTCCTTCTTCTGGGGCAGGGGCTCTTCGCCCCCGTGGAAGAGGGGCTCCCCCCGCTCCTCCACCCGCCGGGTGATCCCCTCGATTGCCCGCAACAGGCGTTCCTTGTGCTGGTTGACGGCCACAACACCTCCTCTCTCCTGCCAACCCCAGGACGCGAAGCCGCATTCTACCCGGGCGTCGGCGACGAACCCTCCGGTACAATCCCGTGGCGGAGGTGAACGTGCCCCAGGGGTCGGTCACGGTGCGCTACGCCGGCCAGCGGCGACAGGTGGCCGCCGGTACAACGGTCATCGAGCTGCTGCAGGCCTGCCATGGCACGGCGCCCCTGGAGGTGGTGGCGGCCCTGGTCAACCGGCGGCTGGTGTCCCTGGACTTCCCCCTGCGCGGCATCCAGGTGGAGGTGGAGGCGGTGCGGGTGGCCTCCCGGGAGGGGCAGGCGGTGCTCCGGCGGTCGATCTCCCTGGTGCTGCTGGAGGCCGCCCACGAGCTCTACCCGGAGGCGCGCCTGGTGGTGGGCCAGTCCCTCGGCGGGGGGTACTTCTACTCCTGGAAATGCCACTCCCCTCTCACCTCCGACGTGGTGGCCTCGCTGCAGCGGCGGATGGGGGAGATTTGCGACGAGGACCGCCCCATCGTGCGCCGCACGGTGACCCTAGAGGAGGCGGAGGCGCTCTTCCGCGGCAACGGGCACACCTCGACCCTGCAGCTGCTCGCCACCCACCGCTCCTCCACCGTGCCGGTGGTGAGCTGCGGCGAGGTGGTGGACATCGCCCACGGCCCCTGTGCCCCCTCCACCGGACGGGTCAAGGGGTTCACCCTGGCCCTGTACGAGGATGGCCTGCTGCTGCGCTTTCCCCGCGACGGCGAGCTGCCCGAGCTGCGCCCCCAGCCCAAGCTGTTTGCCGCCTACCGGGAGACCCGGGCCTGGAACGAGGTGGTGGGGGTGGCGCACGTGGGTTCCCTGAACGCCGCCTGCCTGTCGGGGGAGGTGGCGCAGGTGATCCAGATTGCCGAGGGGTTCCACGAGAAGCGCATCGCCCAGATTGCCGACGCCATCGCGGCGCGGGCCGGGCAGGTGCGGGTGGTGTTGGTGGCCGGTCCCTCGGCGTCGGGCAAGACCACCTTCATCCAGCGGCTAGGGATCCAGCTGCGGGTGAACGGCATCCAGCCGGTGGGGTTGTCCCTGGACAACTACTTCGTCGACCGCGCCCACAAACCCCTGGGCGAGGACGGCAACCCCGACTACGAATCCCTGCTGGCGCTGGACCTGGAGCTGTTCAACGCCCACCTGGCGGCGCTGCTGCGCGGGGAAGAAACGCACATTCCGCGCTACGATTTCACCGTCGGCCGACGCCTGGCCAGCGACCGCTGGCAGCGGCTGCGCCTGGCTCCCCACCAGGTGCTGCTCATCGAGGGTATCCACGCCTTGAACCCCCAGCTGACCGCCGCCGTCCCCCCGGAGAGCACCTTCAAGGTCTTCATCTCCGCCCTCACCCAGCTCACCCTGGACGACCACAACCGCATCTTCACCTCGGATGCCCGCCTGTTGCGCCGCATCGTGCGCGATCGTCTGTTCCGCAACCACCACGCCACCAGGACCCTGGAGATGTGGCCGGGGGTGCGCCGCGGAGAGGTGCGGTGGATCTTCCCCTTCCAGGAGAGCGCCGACGTGCTGTTCAACTCCGCCCTGGTGTACGAGCCGGCGGTGCTCAAGGTGTTCGCGGAGCGCTTCCTCCTGGAGGTACCGCGGGAGCACCCCGCCTACACCGAGGCCTATCGGTTGCTCAAGTTCCTCGCCTGGTTCGTACCGGTCTTCCAGGACGACGTACCCCACACCTCCCTGCTGCGGGAGTTCATCGGCGGCTCGGCGTTCGGCAACTGATTGGCGGAGAGCAGGCGTTTCGAACCTGCGATCGCGAATTTCCGCCCTGCCCCGCTCACCCCTTGACGCTGTCCTTGAGCTCCTTGCCGGGGCGGAAGCGTACGGCGCGGGAGGGGGCAACGGTGGTCATGGCACCAGTGCGGGGGTTGCGCACCTGCCGCTGCGGCCGCTCGGAGGTGTAGAAGCTGCCGAGCCCCGGGATGGCCACCCGCTCGCCCGCCGCCAACCACTCGTTGATGGCGTCCACCGTCACCTCCAGGGCCCGCGCGGCGTGTGCCTTGGGCATTCCGGTTTCGAAGGCGATGCGCTCCACCAGCTCGGTCTTCCCTGCCATGGCCAGCTCCCCGTTCGCTTGAGGGTACGCCAGACGTCCTTGCCTGGCAAGGGGCGGGCGTAGGTCCACCGCCCGTCAGCGGGACCCCTACCCGGCCGGGCGGCGCAGCAGGTGGACGGTGAAACCGTCCCCCCACTCCCCGGGGAGGATCACCACTCCGCCGCCGGGCAGGTGGTGCACGGGTATCCCCTGCACCTGGCCTGGCGGAATCGCGACGATGTCGAGCCCGGCGCCGGCCACCACCTGGGCGTTTTCCTCCGGCTCCAGCGAGCAGGTGGCGTACAGCACGTGGCCTCCCGGACGCACCGCGGCGGCGGCGGCGGCGAGCAGCTGCCGTTGCAGGGAGGCCAGCGCCCCCAGGTCGTTGGGGGTGAGTCGCCAGCGGATTTCCGGGTGGCGGCGCAGGGTGCCGGTCCCGGAACAGGGCGCATCCAGCAGCGCCGCCGCCAGCGTGCCGGGCCTGAAAGGAGGCACCGCGCCATCCGCTCCCACCACCCGGGGGGCCTGAGCGCCCAGATGGTGGAGGAAGGACTCCCGCATGGCCAGGAGGCGGCCCAGGTGGCGGTCGAGGGCAAGCCGCCGGGCGCCCGACCGCTCGCTTCCCAGCACCAGGCTCTTCCCCCCGGGAGCCGCCGCCCAGTCGGCGATGATGCCGTCCACCTCGGGCAGCAGCCTGGCCACCGCGACGGCGTGGGGGTCGATGGCATACCCGCGTCCGCGCCGCAGCCACGCCGCCACCGCCGCAGCGCCGCGAACCACCTGAAGCACCCCCGGCACGTAGGGGTGGGAAGCGACCTCGCACCCCTGTCCCGCCAGCTCCTCGGTGGGAGACACGGCGGCGAGCAGGTACATGGGGGCCGGCCGCTGATTGGTGGCGAGGACGGCCTCGAGCTGCTCGCCGGACAGCCAGCTGGCCCACCGCTCCACCAGCCACTGGGGGTGGGAGTGGCGCAGCCACAGGGGTGCGCGCGCGTCGTCGAGCCAGCCGCTGGCCACCGCCCGCCGCAGCACCGCGTTGACCAGGCCGGCCGCGGCCGGCAGGAGGGAGCGGGTAACCCGCACCGCTTCGGCCACCGCCACCGCCGCCGGCGTCTCCATGCGCAGCGCCTCATAAAGCCCCGCCCGCAGGGCGGCGCGGATCTCCGGATCGAGGGTACCGAAGGGCTGCCGCAGGTGCGGCTCCAGCAGCCGGTCCAGCACCAGTTGCCAGCGCAGGACCCCCAGCACGAGCTCGCGCAGGAACGGCGAGGCATCGCCCAGCAGACGCGCGGCGTGGGCTCGCCGCGCCTCCACCCGCGCCAGGGTGAGGACGGCGCGGCGACGGGGATCAGCTGAAGCGCTCGCCTCGCCCAAGACGCTCCCCCAGGAGAAAGGCGTCCGCCGGCAGGCGGCGCCTGCCCTCCCGCTGCAGCTCGGTCAGCAGGCCGGCGGTGCCCTCCCCGAAGCGCACCAGGATGCCCGCCGTCGAGTACTCCAGCACGGTGCCGCCGACTTCGTCGCCCGGCACCGCACCGGCATCCTCGAGTCCCAGCACCTTGACTCGGCCGCCGCGCAAGGTGCAGTACAGACCCGGCCACGGGTCGAAGGCCCGACAACGGTTCGCCCACACCCGGGCAGGGAGGGAAAAGTCGATGCGCCCCAGCTTGCGATCCAGCTTGGGGGTGACGGTGGCCAGGGCGTGCTCCTGCGGGCGCGGTCGCAGCCGCCCGGCGCCGAGGCCAGCCAGGGTTTCCACCACCAGCTCCGCCCCCAGGCGAGCCAGCCGCGCCTCCAGCTCGGGGTAGCGCTCCCGGGGACCGATGGGGGTCTCGCGCTGCAGCAGCAGCGGCCCCGTATCCATCCCCTCGTCCAGCAGCATGGTGGTCACGCCGGTGACGGTGTCGCCACTGGCGATCGCCCACTGGATCGGGGAGGGGCCCCGATGACGAGGAAGCAGAGATGGATGCAGGTTCACGAAACCATGCTGCGGCACCGCCAGCAGGGGGGGCGGCAGCAGCCGCCCGTACGCCACCACCACCGCCACTTCCGGGGCCAGCGCCCGCAGTCGCGCCACTCCCTCGGCGTCGCCGGCCTTCCTGGGTTGGGCCAGGGGAAGGTGCAGTCGCCGGGCCGCCTCCACGACGGGTGGCGTGGTGAGCTCCAGGTGACGCCCGGAGGGCTGATCGGGACGCGAGACGACCAGCAGGACCTGGTGCCCGGCGGCCACTACCGCCTCCAGGGAAGGAACGGCAAACTCGGGAGTTCCGAAGAACACGAGGCGCATGTTGAAAGTGTACACGGCGACGGAATGACCCTCCGCCGCGGCGCGGTTGTACACTGTGGGCTCGACGTGGCTTCCCCAGGCTCCCTCGCCACCATCTTCCTCATCGTCTTCACCGACCTCGTTGGCTTCGGCATCGTCATTCCCCTGCTCCCCCTCTACGCCGAGACGATGAACCCATCACCGCTGCAGTTCGGCCTGCTGATGGCCTCCTTCTCCTTGATGCAACTGTTCTTCGCCCCCCTCCTGGGGCGCCTCTCCGACCGCGTGGGGCGGCGGCCGGTGCTGCTCGTCTCGCTGGCGGGGGCGGTGGTGGGATACCTGCTCTTCGCGGTCGCCGACTCGTTCCTCCTGCTGCTGGCTTCGCGGATCGTGGCGGGCGTCGCCGGGGCCAACATCGCCACCGCCCAGGCGGTGATCGCCGATGTCACGCCGCCCGAGCAGCGAACCCGGGGCATGGGGCTGATCGGCGCGGCCTTCGGGCTGGGGTTCATCGCCGGACCGGCGCTGGCCGGGGTTCTGGTGCGCATCTCCCCCGCCGCCCCGGGAATCGCCGCCGCCGCCTTTTCCGCCACCGCCATGGTGATGACGGTGCTGCTGTTGCCCGAATCGCTGCCTCCCGCTCGCCGGGGGGTGGCATCGCAACGGCGCGCCGGACTGCTGGCCCTGCGGCACGCCTGGCGCACCCCGGCGCTGGCGCCGCTGCTGGCCGTGGCCCTGGCCGTGGTCACCGGCTTCGCCGCCTTCGAGGTCACCTTCGCCCAGCTGGTCTACCGGCGATTCGGGCTTCACGCCGGCAGCATCGCCTTCCTCTTCGCCTACGCCGGCCTCCTGGCGGCGGTCATGCAGATGACCCTGGTGGGCCGGTTGTCGCGGCGGCTGGGGGAACGCCGCCTGCTCCTGGTGGGCCTTGCCGGGACCGCCGTGGGTCTCCTCCTGATCGCCTCCCAGCACTCGCTCCCGGCGCTGATCGCGGTCCTGCCGGTGCTGGCTTTCGGCCAGGCGATGGTGATGCCGTCCCTGTCGGCGCTGGTCTCCCACACGGCGCCCGGAGAGCGCCAGGGGGAAACCCTCGGCGCCTACCAGGCCACCTCGTCGCTGGCGCGGGTGCTGGGGCCCATGGCAGGCCAGCTTGCCCTCGGCCACCTGGGTCTCGGCGCCCCTGCCCTCACCGCCGCGGCCTGCGCGCTGGCGGCGGCGGCCATCGCTGCCGCACTGCCGCCGGTGGGTCCCTCCCGCCTGGAGTAAGATGGCCTTCGCCATGGAATCAAACGTCCGCCTCAACGCCTCCGATGACGAGATCACCGGCATCCTCTCTGCTGCCCGGACGATCGCCGTGGTGGGCATCTCGGCCAGGCCGGAGCGCGACTCCTACCGCGTGGCTGCCTACTTGCAGGAGGCCGGTTTCCGCATCGTGCCGGTCAACCCAGGGCTCAGCGAGGTCCTGGGGGAGCCGTGCTACCCCTCCCTGGCCGCCATCCCCCGCGCCGTGCCGGTGGACATCGCCGACGTTTTCCGGCGCGTCGAGCACCTGCCCGACGTCGTGGCGGACGCCATCGCCCGGGCGGTACCGGTGGTGTGGTTCCAGTCCGGGCTGCGACACGACGGGGCGGCAGCACGGGCGATGGCCGCCGGCCTCAAGGTAGTGCAGGACCGCTGCCTCAAAGTCGAGCACATGCGCCGCAAAACGCGCTGACAAGGGCTTCCTCGGCAGATCTCCGTTTGCTATACTGACATTGTTAGCGGGACGCTTGGCGCCCTCCGCGCCGTCAGCGGAGCGGGCGCTGAGGAGGAGGTCATCGCCGAAGATCGTCAACGCACACGGATCAACGAGGCCATTCGCCTGTCGCCGGTTCGCCTCGTGGACGCCGACGGGACGCAGGTGGGTATCGTGCCCGTCGAACAGGCGCTGGAAATGGCGCGGGCCAGGGGGCTCGATCTCGTGGAAGTGGCACCCACGGCTCGCCCCATCGTGTGCAAGATCATGGACTGGGGGAAGTACCGCTACGAACAGGAGAAGAAGGCGCGTGAGGCGCGCCGCAAGGAGCACCAGATCGAGGTCAAGGAGGTCAAGTTCCGACCCGGGGTAGCGGAGAACGACTTCCAGACCAAGCTGGCGATGACGCGGCGCTTTTTGGAGCAGGGTAAACACGTGAAGGTCACGGTCATGTTCCGCCGCCGCGAGATGCGGCGACCGGAGAACGGCTTCGAGGTGCTCGCCCGGGTCCGCCAGGAGCTCGAAGGGATTGCCAGGGCCGACCGCGAGGCGGGGGCGCTGGAGGGCCGTGACCTCACCATGGTGCTGGCTCCCCTGCGCCGCGGTTCCTGACGAGGCGCCAAGAAACGAGGGCAACAGATGGCTTGCACAACTGTTCGAGCAGGAGTGTCCCCCGCCGAGGTTCACAACATCCTGGGGCAGCACATTCTGGTGGACGGCTACCACGTCGTCCCGGATCTGGCGCGCTCCCGCGGCGCGGTGCTGGTGGACGAGCGGGACGGCCGCTCGTACCTGGACTTCTACTCCAACTTCGCCTCCCAACCCCTGGGCTGGAACCATCCTGCCCTGGCCGATCCCACCTTCCGGGAAAAGCTGCTGGCCGCGGCAACGCACAAGCCGGCCAATGCCGACCTCTACACCTGCCTGTACGCCGAGTTTGTCGCCACCTTCGCCCGCATCGCCGTCCCCCCCTCCCACGCCGGGCACCTGTTCTTCATCGAGGGTGGCGCCCTGGCGGTGGAGAACGCCCTCAAGGCGGCCTTTGACTGGAAGATCCGCCGCAACCGCACCGCCGGGCGGGGCGAGGAGGTGGGCACGCGCGTGCTGCACTTCCGCCAGGCGTTTCACGGCCGCTCGGGGTACACCCTTTCCCTCACCAACACCTTCGATCCCCGCAAGACCGAGCTGTTCCCGAAGTTCGACTGGCCGCGCATCTCCAACCCCAAGATCATCTTCCCCCTGGAGCAGCACCTCGCCGAGGTGGAGGCAGCGGAAGCACGCGCACTGGAAGAGATCGACGCCGCCATCGGCCGCTGGGGTCACGACATCGCCTGCCTCATCATCGAGCCCATCCAGGCGGAGGGAGGCGACAACCACTTCCGACCGGAGTTCCTGCGCGCCCTCCGTCGCCTGGCCGACGAGCGCGACTTTCTGCTCATCTTCGACGAGGTGCAGACCGGGCTGGGTCTGACCGGCGCCATGTGGGCGTGGCAGGGGCTGGGGGTGGAGCCAGACCTCTTCGCCTTCGGCAAGAAGGTGCAGCTCGGGGGGTTTGCCGCCAATTCCCGCATCGACGAGGTTCCCGACAACGTCTTCCGCGTCTCCTCGCGGATCAACTCCACCTGGGGGGGCAACCTCACCGACATGGTGCGCGCCACCCGCATCCTGGAGGTCATCGAGCAGGAGCACCTGGTGGACAACGCCCGGCGCATGGGGGAGGTCCTGCTGGCGGGTCTGCACCGGGTGGCCGAGGGGTACCCGACCCTGCTCTCCCAGCTGCGCGGGCGCGGCCTGATGTGCGCCGTGGACCTCCCCTCCAGCGAGCTGCGCACCCGCGCCGTGGCGCTGGCCCGCGAGGAGGGCTTGCTGGTGCTGCCCTGCGGCGCCCGCTCCATCCGCTTCCGGCCGTTCCTGGATGTCTCCGCCGCGGACATCGAGCGCGCCCTCGAGCTGCTCGGCCGCAGCCTGCACCGTCTCCGGGCCGAGCTCTAACCCCGCGCGCCCCGGCGTGCGCTATCATGTCGGGCGAGCGAACGCACAGGTATAAGGAGACGCCATGGCCTCCACCTCACCTCCCTTCGACCCCACGGGTGGCCCTCCTCCCTTCGAACC
>JABRVY010000300.1:0-12997 GCA_039961755.1 Acidobacteriota bacterium
TCTCTGCGGGGGCTGGAGCTGCGGCGGGTGCCGGTGTACCTGGACGGCATCCCGGTGTACGTCCCCTACGACGGAACTCTGGACCTGGGGCGCTTCCTGCTGGCCGGCTCCCACGCCGTGCTGGTCAACCGGGGGTTCAGCTCCCTCACCTACGGCCCCAACGCCCTGGGGGGCACGGTCAACCTGCTGGCTCGCCGCCCGCAGTCTTCTCTGGAGGGACAGGTCACGGGAGGTGTGGGGCAAGGCGGGCTGATGCGGGGGGCTATGAACGTGGGCAGCCGCTGGGAACGCTGGGGCATCCAGGCCACCGCCGCCCGCCAGGAGGTGGACGACGCGCTGCGGGCGGGCACCCCCCTGCAGCGCCGCAACTCCTTCAGCCGGGACACTCTGCTTGCCCTCTCGCTGCTCTTTCAGGGCGAGGATGAAACGGACGCCGCCCTCACCTTCATTCGTCAGCAGGGGGCCAAGGGCCAACCGCCGTATGCGGGGGACGACCCGGCGGCCCGCGTTCGCTACTGGCGCTGGCCCCACTGGGACAAGGACAGCCTCTACCTGCGGGTTCGCCTTCCTTTCAGGGCGGGGTGGGAGGTGCGCCTGCGCGCTTTCTACGACCGCTTCGCCAACACCCTGGACAGCTACGACGACGAGAGCTACACCACGCAGCGCCGGCGCAGCTCTTTCCGCAGCGAGTACGACGACTTCACCACCGGCGCCGGGGTGGAGCTGCGCCGCAGCCGCACCGCCGGGCGCAGCACCCTGGCCTTCAACGGCAAGCGGGACGTGCACCGGGACCGCACCCTCCCCGCCCCCTGGGCCCACTACGACGACGACACCTTCTCGCTCGCCTGGGAGGAGGAACTCTTCCTGGCCTCGGGTGGGCGAGTGGTGGCCGGCCTCTCCGCCGACCGACAGCGCACCCAGGAGGCGGCGGGGTTGGTCCCGGGGCGGGCGGAGGCGTTCAACGGCGCGGTGGCTCTTTTCCAGCCCCTGGGCGGGGGCCTGGAGGCGCACGCCGCCGCCTCCCGCCGCACCCGCCTGCCCACCCTGAAGGACCGTTACTCCTACCGGCTGGGCCTCTTCCTGCCCAATCCCGACCTGGATCCCGAGACCGCCACCTCTCTCGACAGCGGCCTGCGCCGCCGCTGGGAGGGCGGCCAGTGGGAGCTCACCGCCTTCGCCCTGGAGCTTGAGGACGCCATCGAGTCGGTGCCCCTGGGCGGAGGCTCAAGCCAGCTGCAGAACGTGGGTCGGGTGCGCCACACCGGGCTGGAGGGCTCTCTGGAGGCCTCCCTCAACCAACGCCTGCGCCTCGGTGGCCACGTGGCCACCGTCCACCGCTCCCGCCGGGCGGGGCCGCAACTGCCCCTCACCGGGGTACCGCCCTACCGGGCGATGGCCTTTTTCCACCTGCAGGCCGCGCCCTGGCTGGCCCTGCGGTGGACTGGCGAGGCGGAGGGAGAGCGCACCAGTCGCACCCCCTCGGGGGCCACCCGGGAGCTGGGCGGATTCGCCCTCTGGCATCTGGCCGCTTTCGTCACCCCAGTACCCGACTGGGAGGTGGAGCTACGAGTGGATAACCTCTTCGACCGTCGCCACCAGCGGGAAGAGGGCTACCCCGGCCGCGGCCGCCAGCTCACCGCCGCCCTCACCTGGCGGTTGTGATTCAGGGTGGGCGCGGGTGAGGGCGTTGCCCGGGGGCAGGTTGCTGGCTGCCCGGGAGGGCGGCGTTACCGAATAACTGCAAATGCGGCTCGGACTTGGTAGCATTATCGCGGGGGGCTGGCGTGGCGAATCTGATCGAGCTGACTGATGACTTGCTCACCGGGGTGGCGGAAATGGACGAGCAGCACCGGGTCCTGGTGAGCCTCCTCAACGAGACCTACGAGCTGCTGCGCGCCCACGACCGGGAGGGGGCGACCCGCCACCTCCTGGAAGGTGTGGTGGGCTACGTGGACGCCCACTTTGCCGCCGAAGAGGCGTTCTTGAAAGAGGCCGGGTTTCCCGAACAGGAGGCCCACCGCCAGATCCACGAGACCTTCAAGAGGCAGGCCCTGCAGTGGGTGGAGGAGGCGCGGTCCGGCGATGAGGCGGCGCTGCGGGAGATCATCGCCATGATCTGGGCCTGGCTGGCCCGCCACATCGGGGTGCGCGACCGGGCCTATGGCGAGTTCTGCCGTGCGCTGGGGACGCCATCCAGCCGTTAGGGCCGGCCCGTGGTGAATTCCGTCATCGGCTCCGAGAGGTGGGTAAGGACGAGCGGCGGGCCGCGGCAGACGGCGCGGTGGCGTAGGTGGGTCTACCCTTTGATGTCGCCATCCCCGACTCTGGAGCGTAACGCCTTCACCGCGGCGGAACGGCCCTGTCAAGGGCCGGCCCGTGGTGAATTCCCTTATCGGCTCCGAGAGGTGGGGAAGGACGAGCGGCGGGCCGCGGCAGACGGCGCGGTGGCGTGGGTGGGTCTACCCGTTGATGTCGCCATCCCCGACTCTGGAGCGCAACGCCTTCACCGCGGCGGAACGGCCCTGTCAAGTTGCCCACCGGGTGGGACCGGACCAGCGAGGGATGAAACTCGGGTGATGCCATGGCGTCACCGAATGCCGCCAAAGCGCCCGAATTTCTCTGGAGAGGAGGAAACCGAAAACGCCCTGGGAAACCTAGCGAACGCTCGGTTTGATTTGTCGGGTGTGGCCCGCGCCGGGCAGGCCCAGTGGTCGAATGCCCCGGCCAAGCCGATGGGCCGGCCGGTGGCCTGCCGATCGGGGGCGGGAGGTAGGAGGTAGGCGTTTGGAAATCAAGGGTTCGCTGCGGGACGACCACCTGCCCGATCTGCTGCAGGCGCTGGTGTCGCTGGGCAAGAGCGGCACCTTGATGCTGGAGGAGGGGCGCGGTCCGCTGGCCTCGGTGACCTTCGACAGGGGGCGGCTCCGCGCCGCCCGCTGCCGGCATCTCTCCGGCGAAGAGGCTCTGTTGGGGTGTTTGTTCTGGAACCAGGGAAGCTTCTACTTCCAAGACGACCTGGGGGTTGCGCCCACCCCGGCGGCGGGCGATCTTCTTCCCGCCCCCTTCGACCTGTCACGTTTCCTGATCCGGGCGCTGTTTCTCGCCGATGAGCTGGAGCGCCGCCGGGCCCTGGTGCCGGCCGCCGATGCATCGCTGGCTCTCACGGGCGGTTCAGCGCCCGACGACCCCTTCCCCTGTGGCGTCGAGCAGGTGCTGGGCGCCGTCGAGCAACGGCCCGGGGTGAGCCGAGCCGGGCTGGAAAGCGACCTGGCCCTGGCCCCGGTGAAGGTCCGCTTGGCTCTGGCTCTGCTCCTGGAGGTGGGGGCCATCGAGGAGCGATCGCTGCCCGGGCGGGAGAGCGCCAGTCTGCCCGCTGCTCCCCACTGGTGGAGCACGCTCGGCGGTGGCGGTGGCACCGTGCGGATCCTCATCACCGGCGACGAACAGCAATTCTCCGCGGCGAGCTTCTATACCCTGGCGGAGAGCCTCGCCGCGCAGCTGGGTGCCGCCGAGCCATGGACGTCGTTCCTGCCCCACGGGCCCTCGTTCATTCGCCTGCGACCGGCCACCGGAGGCCTGCTTTCCCTCTCCCTGATGCCCTCCGATGGGCGCGACGGTTCGCTGGATTGTCTGGCCTTCGCCGCCGCCCACGACCTGGTGGTGGCTGTCGGCACGCTGCCGCCAGAGTGCCTTCAGAAGCTGTCCGAGCTCCAGCACCACCTGATCCGCCTGGAGAACCTTGCCCAGTTTGAGAAGCAGCTGACCTCCCTGCCACCACCCATCAATGTCCAGAGGGAGGATCGGTGAGGGCAGTGAAAGTGGTGGTGCTGGGGCCCGGGGAAGCGGGGAAGAGTACCCTCATTGCCCGCCTCTGCCCCGATGCCATCAACCTGCACGCCGGCGGCCGCACCGTCGCCCTCGACCATGGCACGTTGCAAGCGGAAGGGGTTCGTTTACATTTTTTCGGGGTTCCCGGCCAGGAGCGCTTCGCCGAGGTGCAGGAAACTCTCTTGCGCGGCGCCCACCTGGGGGTCGTGGTGGTGTCCACCGGGCAGCAGGTGGACCCCCTCACCCACCGCTGGAGCGAGCGGCTGGCCGCCGCCGGCGTGCCGCTCCTGCTGGTGGTCAATCTTATCGACGGTGTCCGGCCCGCGGTGAGCGAAGCCATGCTGCCGCCCCTGGCCGGGCAGTGGGCGGGAAATCTAGCGAAGGAGCAGGATCTCGAGTCTCTCGTGCGGGCGCTCATGGCGCTGGGAAAGGAGAAGGTGGGGGGATGAGCACATCGTCGCGATTTCAACAGCTGGAGCAACTACTGCGGACCTTCGTTTCGTCCACCAGCGAAGTGCAGGCGGCAGCCCTGGTGAGCCTGGACGGGCTGCCGCTGTACTCGGCGCTGCCCGCCGGCACCGACGAAAATCGGGTGGCGGCGATGGCCGCGGCGCTGCTGGCGCTCGGGGAGCGCACCCTGCGCGAGCTGCAGCGGGGCACCCTGGATCAGGTGTACGTCAAGGGCAGTGAGGGGTACATCCTGGTGCTGCGGGCGGGCGGGGACGCGGTGCTGGAGGTGATCACCAGCGCCCAGGCCCGGCTGGGGCTGGTGCTGCTGGAGGCCAACCGCTGCGCCCAGGAAGCGGCTCGGCTGGTATGAGCCGCGAGACGGGGTGGGGGTGGCTGGAAGAAGAGCTCGTCGCCGAGAAGCTCCGGAATTTCCAGGTGGCGGGCCTGGTGGTCATCGACCATCACGCCCTGCCGGTGGCCTCCACCCTGCACGCGCCGGAGCTGGAGGCGCGGCTGTGCGGCCTGGCCGCCGCCCTCCTGGACGCGGCCCAGAGGGCCGCCACTGATGCCCTGATCAGTGAGACCAGCTTCCTGTGGTTCTCGGGTGTGGAGCGTCAGGTGGTGCTGCTCCCCCTGCGCGCGGGCCTGTGGCTCCTGGGCGTTGGTGAGGCCCGGGGGGGTGGGCCGGACATGGCCTACTCGCTGCTGTCGCTGGCACGCCGTCTGCTGGCGCGCTGGCCGGCGGAGCACGCGGCGGGCTGAAGCTCACATCCGCGCCAGCTGACGCTCCACCCAGGCCAGGCGAGTGACACTGGCGGCGGCCAGCTCGGCGAGCAGGCCGGGCTGGAACACCATGCGGGGCAGAAAGGTGCTGAAGGTGAGGCAGCGGCTGGGGTCGCGGCGCCAGGCCCCCAGGTGGTGGAAGCCGGTCCATTCGCTCTCCTCCACCAGGTTGAGCTGGTTGGCCTTGGCCATCAGGTGATCGCCACCGGCACCGGGGGGCAGCTTGAGTCGCAGCAAGCCCCCCTTGCCCAGGGCCAGATGCACGGCGTCGCCGGCGAGCAGCAGGGTGGCGCCTCCAGCAGAACCGGCGGGAGCGCCAGCAAAGGGCAGCGCCACGCTCACCTGCAGATCTTCCACCCACTCGACGCCGGCCGTGCGCGGCAGAGCGCGCACCGCGTGGGCCAGTTCGGCGCGGGTGTAGGGCGTCGGGCCGGTGCTCCCCAGCCCCAGGCGCCACACCGTGGCCAGCGCGTCGGCCTCCCGCTCCCGCGGCCCCCTGGTGGGGTGTTCACTGGCATCGATGACGGCCTCGAAGATTTCCGCCAGATCCCGTGCCCGCACATGTGCTGCGGAGACTTGCAGGGTGGCCGCCCAGCCCAGCAGCGGCTTCAGCCAGGTCAGCACACCGGCGCTGGCCTCCGCCGAGCAGCGCAGGGACACCCGCCCTTGCTCCCGATCCCACACCACCGACGAGAGCGAGGCGAAGCGGTTGGCGGTGTTGAGCGCCTCCAGGGTGGCGGGGGAATCGGGCACCTCGCGCAGCATGTCCGACACCACGTGGACGTGGCAGCGGGGGGGGCCCTCCCGCTGTGGCGGCTCCGCCCACACCCGCTGCGCCAGACGGTGCCCCCACCAGGTGAAGCCGCGAGGCTGGGTTACGCACCATTCCGGTCCGGGGTGCAAGGTGGCGTACAGGTGAGCGAGAAGTTCGAGGCCGGGGTCGGTGGCGGGGAACGGCTCGGCACTCATGGGTCCTCCGCGTCGTCTCCTACCCTACGCCAGCTTGCGACTTTTGTCACGAGGTGGGCGACGGAACGGGCAAATCGGTGGCCTTGGCCAGGATTTCGTGGGCGCGGGGATTGACCGCCCGCATCGCTGCCAGAGCGCCAGCCGCCTCGCCGGGCCGGCCGAGTTTCTCCAGCGCCCTGGCCTCGGAAGACCAGGCACACAGCCTGGCGAAACCGCGGGAAAATCCCCATAGGCTCCCCGCCGCGGCGGCGGCGCGGAACAGCTCAGCGGCCCGGGCCAGCTCGCCGGCCCCGGCGGCGCGGATTCCTTCGAGATAGAGTGCAGTCGCCTGAAGGTCCAGGCGACTGGCAGGCAAACCGCCGCCATCCTCCTTGTAGGAGGCAAGGCGCTGCATAACTTGCGCTTCCATCTCACGCCGAGCGGTGAAAAGAGCGGCCCGCAGGACGAGATCGAGGGGCAAATTCGCACCACAGGCGTCCTCCGCCAGTTCCGCCACCGCTTCCCAGTCACCCTCCCGGGCGGCGAGCCACCCCCGCGCCCAGCACTCCAGGCGGGCCAGCGCCTCGGGCGGAACCGCCCCACTTTCGCGGGCCCGGAACAGCGCCGCATCGACTCCGCTCTCATCCCCCCGCAGGGTTTCCACTCGCACCAGGTTCTCGTAGGAGAAGCGAAAGTCCAGCCGCGCCTGGATGGCCAGTTCGAACTCCCGTTCCGCCTCGTCCAGGCGGCCGGTGAGCAGGTACAGCTCGCCCAGGGAGTCGTGGGGGTTGGCCTGGTCGGGGGCGATGAAGCGGTAGGTGGTGAACATCCGCTCGGCGTCGTCCAGCTTGCCCTCGGCCATGGCGATGTAGCCCAGATGGTTGTACGCCATGACCCAGTTGGGGTCGCTCTCCAGCAAGCGTTCGAAGGCCCGCCGGGCGCGACGGAGATCCCCGCCGAGCACGGCGTCCTGCCCGGCGTGGAAGAGGCCGAAGGGATCATCGGGGCAGCGGGCCGTGAACGCCTCCGTGAGGGCGCTGGCCTTGTTCAGGTCCCGTCGGGCGGTGGCCACGGCGCGTTCGACAAGGAAGCGCTCCCGAGGCGTCAGGGGACCCAAATCGGCGCCGTCCAGTTCGGCGATGAGGGCTGCCACTCCTTCGGCATCGCTGCGGGGATCCAGGTGATTGAGCAGGAATGCTTTGGCCACCGTGAAGGAGGGGTCCGCCTCGACCGCCTTGGCGAAGCAGCGGCGGGCATCGTTGCGGTAGTACTTCATGCTGGCCGCAAGCCCGTCTCGGAAGAACGCGAGGGCCTCGGGGTTGGCGGTGCTCCACTGCACCTGGCGGCGTTGCAACACCATCACCACCGCTGCGGCCACCAGGACCACCGCCACGACTGCAGGCCAGAACTTGCGCATTCCTCTTCGCTCCGCCGGCTGGACGTGGTCCGGCCGCGCTCAATTCTACGAATTCAGCGGAGCGAGGTTGCTGCCCGCCCGGCGGGCGGCGAGCGCCGGCTATTCGTAGCGCAGCGCCGCAATGGGGTCGAGGGACGCCGCCCGGGAAGCCGGGTAGTAGCCCGACGCCAGGCCCACCCCCATTGCCACCGCGGTGGACAGGACGATCGAAACCACGGTCACCACCGTGGGCCAGCCCGCCGAGATGGCGATCACCTTGGCCACCAGTACACCGACCACCACCCCGGCCAACCCGCCAGAGCCGGAGATGAGGAACGCCTCCAGCAGGAACTGCAGCCGGATATCTCGCGCCCGGGCGCCCACCGCGCGCCGGATGCCGATCTCGCGGGTGCGTTCCAGGACAGTCGCCAGCATGATGTTCATGATGCCGATCCCGCCCACCAGCAGCGAGATGCCGGCAATGCACCCCATCACCAGGGTGAACAGCCGCTGGGTACGCTGGCTGGCCTCGAGGAGCGCTTCGGGTACCACCAGTTCCCAGTCGTTGGCGCCGCCGTGCAGGCGCCCGAGGAGCGCGGCGATGGCCGGGGCAGCACGACGGGGCGCGACGCTCGGGTCCAGATGGACGACGATCTCATCGAGCATCGAGGCCGTGGGATCGCGGTCGAGCTTGCGCTGCGCCGTGGACAGGGGCAGGACGATGGCCCGCGACGGCGTGCCCAGCGACACGCCCTGGAAACTCTCCGCGGCGCCTTCGGGAACATCCAGCACTCCCACCACTTCCAGCCACAGGTCGTTGACCTTGAGATGGCGGCCGAGGGCCTGCTCCCAGCCAAACAGGTCGCGCCGCACGCCGGGCCCGATCACGCACACCTGGGCGTGCCGGAGCTCGTCGAAAAGATCGAGGAACCGCCCCTCGCGGACCTCGAGGTCGGTGATCTGGGCGGTTTCCGGGGAAACCCCGTGCACGGTGGCGGTGGTGGTGGTGCCGGCGGCCGCGACCTGGTAGGGGCGCACGTCGATGCGGGCGGCAATCGCCCGCACCCCCGGCACCCCGTCGCGAATCGCCTCGGCGTCGCGGGGGGCGACCCCCGGGGATTTCTTGCGCGCCTCGGCCAGCTCGTTGCCGATGAGGGAGCGAGCGCGCACCAGGATGTTGTGCGCCCCCAGGCGGGCAATGGTTTCCACCGCCTGGCGCTCGGCGCCGGCGCCGATGGACAGCATGGCGATCACCGCCGCCACGCCGAAGATCATCCCGAGCATGGTAAGCGTCGATCGGAGAGGATGGCCCCTGATGCTGCGCAGGGCGGCGAGGAGCGCTTCCTGGAGGGCGACCTTCATGGTCGACCTCCCTTCTCCGGCAAGGGCGCCCCGCTGGCCTGGGCTGGCGCCGCCGCTGCCTGCCGCTGGGAGGTTTCAGGGTCCACCAGCGCCACCTTTTCCCCTTCGCTCAGCCCACCGGTCACCACCGCCAGGGCTGCCGACCGCGGCCCCAGGACGACGGGGCGCCGCTGCCACCGTCGGCCTCGCTTGACCCACACGAAGTGCTCGGCCTCCTCGCCGAACACCGCCAGCCGGGGGATCACCAGCGCCCCCTCCAACCGGTCGAGGGTGATGGTGGCGGTGACCCGCTGTCCCGGTCGCCAGGTCGAGGGCGACTCCCCCTCCAGCTCGAGCACGGCGGCGAAATACTGCACCGGTGAGCCCCGCTGACGGGGCTTGGCCACCGCCTCCAGCCGCGCCACCCGTGCCGCCACCTCCTGCTCCGGGTGGGCATCCAGGCGCACCCTGGCCGCCTGCCCCACCGCCAGCCCCCCGGCGTCCGCCTCCAGCACCCACACCTGCACCTGCAGGCGCGCCAGGTCGGGGATCTCCGCGAGCTTTTCCCCCGGCCAGGCGGTCTGCCCCGCCTGCGTCACCTCGCCCCGCCAGTCCCGCTCCAGGACCAGGATGCCGTCGTGGGGGGCAGTCACCGTGACGGCGGCAAGGCCAGCCCGTGCCTGGGTGATCCTGAGCTCTGCCTTGCGCCCCTCGATGTCGGCGAGGGTCAGGCCGGAGGCCAGTTGCTGCTCGCGGGTGTCGGCCTGGGCGAGCGCGCTTTCGAGCCGGGCCTCGGCGAGGTCGGCGTCAATGGCGGACTCGGCAATGGAAAAACGCGAGAAGAGCGTTTCGTCCCGAGACTGAAAACGCCTCGCATAGTCCACATCGGCGCGGGCCAGCTCCACCTCGCTGCGGAGGGCATTGCGAGTAGCGGCGCGTTGCCCTTCGGCCTTGCGGCGCCGAGCCTGGGCGATCCGGTGGTCGTCCTGGCTGTCCTCCAGGGCGCGGACGAACTCGCCGGGGTCGAAGCGCACCACCACGTCGCCGGCCTTGACGAACGACCCTTCGGGGGCCACCCAGGCCACCTTGAGCCCCTGCCCGGGCGCCATGGGGGCGACGATGGGGGTGGTCACCGCCGCCTCGACGACCCCGTCGGCGGTGACCTCCCGCACGAAGACCTGCCGACGCGCCACCGCCGCTGGCACTGGCGAGATCGAGGGAACGGCCAGCACCATCGCCAGCATCACGATCCCGCCGGCGACCGCCACCCCCCAGCGACTCCACATCCAGCGACTCACGGTACCCCTTCACCCCCCGGAAACACCCTGAGGATCTTCTCCCCCGCCGCCAGGCCGGAGAGGATCTGCACCCGGGTGCGACTCCGCGCCCCCAGGGCGACTGGCACGGTGCGGACCCCCGTCCAGCCCGGCCGCTGGACCACGGGCCGCCCCTGCTCGAAGCCAACGGCTTCGAGGGGGACGGTGAGCGCCTCGGGTATTCGCTGCACCTCGATGGTGCCGGTGAAGCGCATGCCCGGTCGCATGCGACGCGTATCGAGGTGGGGGAACGCGATGTGGAGTCGCATGACCTTCACCGGGTCGCGCCAGGAACGCCGCTGGATGATCCGCTGTACCTCCGCGACCGCTCCGGTCAGCTCCACATCCGGCAGGGCATCCAGGCGGGCCCGCACCTGCTGCCCCGGGGCCACGCGCCCGGCCTGGGCCTCCTCCACCTCCCCCAGGCCGCGCAGGGTGGCGAGATCGGGAATCTCCAAGACCGTGTCGGAAAACCAGCAGGTGTCTCCCACCTTCTTCTTTTCGTCGCGCCAGTCACGGGTATGCACCACGACGCCGGCGGCGGGAGCTCGCACGCTCATGGCGGCGATGGCCTCCTCGAGCTCCCTGACCCGCCGATGGGCCACCTGCTGGCGCTGGCGCAGGGCCTGTACCGCCAGCTCACCCGCCCGCTGGCGGGCCACCAGGTCAGCCTCGAGGAAGAGCAGCTCCTTCTCGGTCTGGGTCAGCTCCAGCTCGGCGAGCGCCACCTCGATCCCGGGCACCAGCTCGCCGGGGCGCTGCTGCTTGAGGCGGGCCTTGCGGTGGCGCGCCTGCGCCTCCGCCAGCTTCAGGCGCGCCTCGATGAGCGCCTGAGCCAGCTCGGCCTGGCGCTGGTGGGCCTGCTCCGCCGCCTCGTCCCGCTCGGCCTTCTTGAGCTCCAGCTGGCGCTCCAGCTCGACGGTGTCAAAGGCCAGGACCTCCTGGCCGGCGGCGACCTCGCGCCCCTCCGCGGCCATGCGGGCGATCTTGAACTCCCACATCTCGGGCACCGCCGGGGGGCCGAGACGGTGGGTGCGATCTGCCTGCAGGACACCGGTGACCTCCACCTCCAGAGGGAGATCACCGGTGGAAACGCGAACGGTCTCGCCGCCCCTCTCGCGAGTGGCGAGGAGTCCCGCGGCAACCAGGGCCAGGCCAGCGAGGGAGACGACCGCCGGGCGCCGCAGGCGGTGGCTCACGAGCGGCTCCTCTGCCGGGCGATGAGGACCGCGCCCTCGGCCAGTCCAGCGCTGATCTCGCACTCCTGCGTCGAGCAGGCCTCCACCTTCACCTTCACCTCGCCCCCGTCCTCGAGGAGCGCGTAGGCCGCGCCGTTGGAAAAACGCAACCCTGCGCGCGGGGCGAGGAGAACGCCGGGCCTGGGGGGCGGGTCGATTTCCACCTTCACCGACATCCCCGGGCGCATCACCTCGGGGTCGGGGGAGTCCAGCGCCACGGTGACGTTGAAGGCGCGCCGGGTGGTGGTGCGGGTGAGCTGCCGGGCCACCCGGGTGATCTCCTGAACCACGCCGGTGAAAACCCGCCCGGGGTAGGCGTCGAGGGTGCAGCGGGCGGGCATGCCGATCGCCACTGCCCCCTCGTCCACGTCGGCCAGCTGCGCCGACACCTGGAGGGAGGCCAGATCCGGCAGGCGGGCAACCACCACGTCCGTCCACACCATGTCACCCACCATGATCTTGCGGCCCTCACGGGGGTGCTCGGCGATGATCACCAGGCCGTCCCGCGGGGCACGGAGGGTCAGTGCCGCCAGCGCCTGCTCGGCGGCAGCGAGGGCGCGCTCCGCCTTGGCCAGGGTGCGACGCTGGATTTCCTCGTCGGCCCGCGCCGCTGCCCGGCTGGTGGCCAGCTGTTCCTCGGCGGTGGCCAGGGAGGCGAGAACACGCTTGAGCGCCAGCTGCCGCTCCTCCCACTCCGCCAGCGGCAGCACCTCGCGGGGGAGAGCTGCCCGCAGGCGGGCGCGCTCCACCGCGATGCGCGCCGTCTCGACGGCCGCCGACTTCTGGTTGTCCTCGATCGCCGCCTCGGCGCGCGCCCTCTCGAGGGCGGTGCGGGCCTCGGCCACCGCCTGCCGGTGCTCCTCCAGGGTGGCGGCCAGTCGGGATCCGTCCAGCTCCAGCACCCGCTCCCCGGCGCGCACCCACTGGCCATCGGCGGCCAGCCACCGCACCGTCAGTTGCCAGGTCGGGGTGGCGGGGACGAGGATCTGCTCCCCCCGGGCCTCCACCAGCTCGCCGGTGAGGAGAACGCGCTGCTGCAGCGTGCCCCGGCGGACGACCAGGGCCGCCTCCGGCTGGCCCTCTGTGAGGGCGGGGGTCAGCAGGGCCAGGATGAGCCCTCCGGCAGCGAGGCGCGACGGCATGTTACAGATCAGTACGAATGCGCCGTCGCCGGCGTTGCCTGCCTACTCGCCGATGATCTTGATAAGCACCCGCTTGCGCCGTCGGCCGTCGAACTCGCCGTAGAAGATCTGCTCCCATGGTCCGAAGTCTAGCTTCCCCTGGGTGATGGCCACCACCACCTCGCGGCCCATGATCTGGCGCTTCAGGTGGGCATCGGCGTTGTCCTCGCCGGTGCGGTTGTGGCGGTAGCGCTGGGGGGAGGCGTCGAAGGGGGCAAGGGACTCCAGCCAGCGACGGTAGTCCTCGTGCAGCCCTGACTCGTTGTCGTTGATGAACACGCTGGCGGTGATGTGCATGGCGTTGACCAGGCACAGCCCCTCGCGGACGCCGGAGTCACGCACCGCCTGCTCCACCTCGGCGGTGATGTTGACGAACCCCATGCGCTCCGGCACGTTCATGGTGAGGTAACGGGTCAGCGAGATCATTGGACACCTCCCCTCCAGCTGTCGGCGGGAGGATAACGAAGCTCGCGCGTGACCCCGCCGCCGGACGGGGGGGGCGAGGCGCTGGTGAGG
>JABRVY010000301.1:0-2126 GCA_039961755.1 Acidobacteriota bacterium
GCTCCCAGGGGCCCACCTCGTCCACGATCACCACCTGGGCGCCGCCCGGGAGGGCGGCGCCCAGGTGGTGATCGTGGACGAGGTGGGCCCCTGGGAGCTGGCCGGGCGTGGCTGGGCAGCGGAGCTGGATGCCCTCGCTGCCGCGCCGCCGCCCCTGCTCCTGCTGGTGGTACGGCGGGCGAGCCTGGAGGCGGTGCTGGCCCGCTGGCGCCTGGTGGCGCTGGCGGTATACCCGGTGCCGGGGAGCGATCCCGGGAAGGTGGCGGGCGAGGTGGCGCGGGTGGTGGAGGGCGAGGACGCCACCGCGCCCGGCGGCGTCTGCCCGGAGCAGCGCCCGGGCCCGCCCATCGACCCTGCAGGCAGTCAACCTCCAGAGCAACTCGGGCGCCCTGGCGGCACCCGGTGACGCCAGCGCCTCACCGGAGTTTCATCCCTCGTTGGTCCGGTCCCAACCGGGTGGGCAACTTGACAGTAACGGGGTGTTGGTTTAGCATTTTCGCCCCTCTGGGTGGGGTCTTCCCGCACGGGACTCTTCGCCATCTGGGAAGGGAAGCGGAGACATCATGAAGACGTACGTGCCGAAACAGGGTGAGGTGCAGCACGACTGGTACGTCGTGGACGCTGCCGACGTGGTGCTGGGGCGCCTTTCTACCACGGTGGCGACGCTGCTGCGGGGCAAGCACAAGCCGGAGTTCACCCCCGGCGATGACGTGGGGGACTACGTCATTGTCCTCAACGCCGAGCGCGTCAAGCTGACCGGCAAGAAGTGGGACTCCAAGAGCTACTACCGCCACTCGGGTGACCCCGGCCACCTGAAGGAGGTGACCGCCCGCAGGATGCGGGACACGCACCCCGAGCGGATCGTCAAGTTCGCGGTGTGGGGCATGCTGCCGAAGAACCGACTCGGGCGCAAGTTGCTCAAGAAGCTGAAGGTCTATGCCGGGCCCGAGCATCCCCACCAGGCGCAGCAGCCCCAGGCGATCAAGGTACGAGGGTAAGGAGGTCAGGTCGTGGCAACGATTCAGTACTACGGCACCGGGCGGCGCAAGACGGCGGTGGCGCGCGTTTACCTGCGGCAGGGGAGCGGTCAGGTGACCGTCAACTCCCGCACCTTCGACGACTATTTCCCCAATCGCGTGTTGAAGATGATCATCCGCCAGCCGCTCCTGATCACCGAGACCGCCGACAAGTTCGACATCTACATCAAGGTCAACGGGGGCGGGGCGGCGGGTCAGGCCGGCGCCATCCGCCACGGCCTGTCGCGGGCGCTTTTAGAGTTCAACCCCGAGCTGCGCGGCCGCCTGAAGAGCGCGGGCTTCCTGACCCGCGATGCCCGCGAGGTGGAGCGCAAGAAGTACGGCCAACCCAAGGCGCGGCGGCGCTTCCAGTTCTCCAAGCGTTAGCCCGGGCCGGGAGAGAAGAAGGAAGGAGAAGAGTTTCGTGGCATCCATCACCATGAAAGAGCTGCTCGAGGCTGGCGTCCATTTCGGTCACCAGACCCGGCGCTGGAACCCGAAGATGCGCCCCTACATCTTCGGCAAGCGCAACGGGATCTACATCGTTGACCTGCAAAAGACGCTGCAGCTCTTTGAAGAAGCCTCGGAGTTCGTGCGCGACGTGGCCGCCTCCGGCGGCACCATCCTGTTCGTCGGCACCAAGCGCCAGGCCCAGGACGTGGTGCGCGAGGAGGCCGGGCGGTGCGGCATGTTCTACGTCGCCAACCGCTGGCTCGGTGGCACCCTCACCAACTTCGTCACCGTGCGCCGCTCGGTGGAGCGCTTCAAGGACATCGAGCGGCAGCTGGCCGATGCCGACTCCCAGCTCACCAAGAAGGAGCGCATCTCCCTGGAGCGGCAGCGCGCCAAGATGGAGAAGAACCTCGGCGGCATCCGCGACATGGAAGCCCTCCCCGACGTCATCTTCGTCATCGACACCAACCACGAGCACAACGCCGTGCACGAGGCCAACCGTCTCAACATCCCGGTGGTGGCCGTGGTGGATACCAACTGCGACCCCGACCAGGTGGACTACCCCATCCCCGGCAACGACGACGCCATCCGGGCCATCAAGCTGTTCACCTCCCGCATCGCCGACTCCGTGCTGGAGGGGCTGGCCATGGTGGAGGG
>JABRVY010000302.1:0-1743 GCA_039961755.1 Acidobacteriota bacterium
CTCCCACGCCCCCCGCTCCACCGCCCGCCGCAGCTGCTCCAGGGTCTGCGCGGCATCCGCCAGGCGCTGGCGGGCTCCGGCGTCGGGCAGGGCGTCGCGCCAGGCCTCCCCCGAGGGAGCCTGGCGGAGGGCCGAAAGGGTGCTGTGCAGGCTGGTTCCTACGGTGACTGCCGCGGTGGTGATCATTCCCCTCCTCCCCGGCGGCGGGGATCGCAGAGTCTTGACAAACGCCCCCGTCGCCGCCCATCATAATGAAAACCTCCGCAGATTGCCGTCAGGGCATTCTGCCCCCGAGCCGCTCCCAACCCCACGCCACTCCGCCCCGCTTCGGAGACACGAAGACATGATGGAGGTAACGGATGCCGCCTGACCGACACCCTGCAATACGCGCCGGCCCGAGGGAAAGGTTACCTGTTGGCCCCTTTCCGCTCACTGGCCATCCCATCTGGAGGTGCCCATGACTGACCTGCAACTCCTCTCCCTCTGGCAAGCCAAGCTCGCCGCCTGGCTACACGACCCGCCGGAAAAGGCGCTGACCCTCGCCCGTACCACCGAGGGGCACGAGGGCGGAACCGCGGCGAGGCTGCGCGAGTTCTGTCTCGGTTCGGAGGAGGCTCCGAAGGAATCGGCCCGAGTCGCGAAGCTGGCTGACTGGTGGGCCGCCGCCTCGGACCGGCCCCAGTGGCCCGTCGCGAAGGAAGACAAGGGTTTCGACAAGAAGATCCTGTTCTGGTCGCTTAACGGCGCCACGCTCATTCACCCTTTGGGGGGCGACGTGTACCGCCTGGGGGACCTCTACGTGGCCACCTCGGGGCGGATCGTGAGGGCGTCCTCCGAAAAGATGCAGGGGCTCTTGCAAGACGCCACGGAGGATCTGGATTTCAGCGCCGGCCGGGACGTCCCCGAAAGAGATGCACGCCTCCTCGCCGTGCCCGAGGAGGTCCTGGAACGCGCGGACCTCCCCCTCGAGCTGGGGAAGGAAGAGGCGCCGACGCTGGAGGCCCTGCGCCGGGCGGTGCTGGCCCTCTGGCGGCTGGGCCCGGTGACCGACCCAGAGGGTCTGGGGCTGGGGGAGGTCTGGCGGTTGTTACCCGCCGACAGCCGGGTGCCGGACCACTCCATCTGGGAGCACAACGCCCTGGCCTCCGCCATGGCCGGGGCCCTGGCCGCCGACGGGGCGGAAAATCCGGCGCTGCTGCTGGTTTCCCTCGGGCCGGTGCAGGGCTTCATCGAGCAGGCCCGCACCACCTCCGACCTGTGGGCCGGCTCCCACCTGCTCTCCTGTCTGGCCTGGGAGGCCATGAGGCTGGTGGCCGAGGCCTACGGCCCCGACGCCATCCTCTTCCCCTCCCTGTGGGGGGTGCCCCTCGTCGACCTGTGGCTGGAGGAGCAGGGCCTGAAGCTGCCCGGGGAGAAAGAGGACCGCCGCGCCCCCGACTGGAAGCACGCCCCCACCGACTCCAACCCCCTCTTCTCGCCGTGCCTGCCCAACCGCTTCGTGGCCCTGGTGCCGGCGTCGGCCGCCGCGGAGCTGGCCGGCAGAATCGTCGAGGCGGTGCGGACGTGGGCCAGGGAGCAGGCCCACGAGACCGCCGCCGAGCTGTGTCGACTGGCCGGCGTCGAGCCCACCGAGGACATGCGCCGGCAGGTGGAGGAACAGCTGGCCGACTTCCCCGAGGTGTACTGGGCGGCGGTGCCGGTCAAGCCGCTGGTGGACTGGGACACCGGCGGAGGGGGAAAAGG
>JABRVY010000303.1:0-3020 GCA_039961755.1 Acidobacteriota bacterium
GGGATGGTCTCCGGCCGGGTGTGCGTGGTCGTCGCCAACGATGCCACAGTCAAGGCGGGGGCGTGGTTCCCCATGACCTGCAAGAAGATCCTGCGGGCGCAGGAGATCGCCATGGAAAACCGCCTGCCCATCATTTACCTGGTGGACTCGGCGGGGGTGTTCCTGCCCATGCAGGACGAGATCTTCCCCGACAAGGAGCACTTCGGGCGGGTGTTCTACAACAACGCCCGCCTCTCGGCGGCGGGGGTGTACCAGATCGCCGCCATCATGGGTCCCTGCGTGGCGGGGGGGGCGTACCTGCCCATCATGTCCGACGAGGCGCTGATCGTCGAAAAGACCGGGTCCATCTTCCTGGCGGGGCCGCACCTCGTCAAGGCGGCCATCGGCGAGTCCATCGACGAGGAGGCGTTGGGGGGCGCCGAGGTGCAGTGCGACATCTCCATGGTGGTGGACGACCGCTACCCCGACGACCTGTCGTGCCTCAAGGCCGTGCGTGCCCGCATTGCCTCCCTGGCCCGGCCGCGCCTGGCCCCCTTCGACCGGGTCGAGCCCCGGCCGCCGGCGGCGCCCGCCGAGGGAGTCCTGGGGGTGCTGCCTGCGGACCGCACCCGTCCCTACGACACCTATGCCCTGCTGGCGCACCTTTTAGATGGCTCGGAGTTCGAGGAGTACAAGGCCACCTCTGGCCGCACCCTGGTGTGCGGGTGGGGGCGCATCGACGGGTGGGCGGTGGGGGTGGTGGCCAACCAGCGGGCGGTGGTGACCCGCCGCCGGGGCCTGGAGGTCAGGGAAAAGGAGATGCAGATCGGCGGCGTCATCTACGCCGACGCCGCCGACAAGGGCACCCGCTTCGTGGAGCTGTGCAACCAGAAGGGCACCCCGATCCTCTTCCTGCAGGACGTCACCGGCTTCATGGTGGGCTCCAAGTCGGAGCGGGAGGGGATCATCAAGGACGGCGCCAAGATGGTCCACGTGGTGGCCAACTCCACCGTCCCCAAGATCACCATCTTCGTGGGCAACTCCTACGGTGCTGGCAACTACGCCATGTGCGGCAAGGCCTACGGGGCGCGCTTCCTCTTCGCCTGGCCCTCGGCCTCCATCGCCGTCATGGGGGGGGACCAGGCGGCCCAGACCCTGCTCTCCATCCAGCTCAAGAACCGCGGCGAGGAGGTCTCGGCGGAGGAGCGGGCGGCGCTGCTGGCCGACATCAAGGCCCGCTACGAGGCCACCACCGACCCCCGCTACGCCGCCGCCCGCCTGTGGGTGGACGGGCTGCTGGACCCCCGCGACACCCGCGCCGTGGTCTCCGCCTGCATCGAGTCGGCCGCCCACGAGGGGGAGCACGTCCCCTACCGCTGGGGCGTGATACAGACGTAGGTACCTGGTATAGCCTTCTTCGCAGTTTTCGGAGCGCCGGCGGGAAGGACAGACCGCCCCCCGGTCCGTGCCCGTGACCGTCCCCTGGGTGCGCGGGCCTCTGGCCCGCTCTCACGGCCGGCGCGGGCTTGCCACGGCCAGAACGGTACCCGTGGCGGTGACGGTGTCCGTGACCGTGCCCGTGTCGGTGCCCGTGCCCTTGACCGTGTCGGTGCCCGTGTCGGTGTCGCTCGGGCGGCGTGGCCTTGTGGTGTTCTTCTCTGCAGGTAGCGCCCGGGGCGGGCGCTGTCAAGGGCAAGCCGGCCTTCGGCCGGTCGCCTTCGGCGCCCCTTCTGACAGCGCCCGCCCCGGGCGCTCTAGGGGTGCGCATGAACACCACTCGGACCACGCCGCCCCCGTCGACCCCGAAGCACTCCCTCACCGCCCACGAGCTGGCCCTTGAAGCCGCCGGCGCCGCCGTCGCCCTGGCGCTCAGGCTGCCGGCCCCGCTCCGGACCCTGGCGGACCAGCTCATCCGGTCTGCCTCCTCGGTGCCCGCCAACCTCGCCGAGGGAGCCGGACGAGCCGGGCGAGATCGCCTCCACCACTGGCGCATCGCCTACGCGTCAGCCCTGGAGGCCGACAGCCACCTGCGGCTGCTGCTGGGCGCCGGCGTGGTGGACGCCGCCGCAGCGCAGCGCGCTCTCACGCTCTTCGACCGTGTCCGGGCGCTGACCTGGAGGCTGATCCACCCGGGCCGGTGACGGTTACCGTGTCGGTCACTGTGCCCGTGACCGTGGCCGTGTCAGTGCCTGTGTCCGTGTCGACGGGGGTTCAACGGGCAGGGAGGTTTTGCCATGATAGGTGGCGACGTCTCGGGGAGGTGGCCGATGCGCCCGGTGGCAACGTTCGAGGTCAAGGCGGCTCTCCCGCCCTCGCTGGCTGCCCTGGAGGAGGTGGCCTACAACCTGCGCTGGTCGTGGGACCACGAGAGCCTGGCGCTGTTCCGGCGGCTCGACCCGGAGCTGTGGGAGGCCAGCGGACACAACCCGGTGCTGATGCTGGGGCGGCTGGATCAGCGGCGGCTGGAGGCACTGGCGGGGGACGAGGCGCTGCTCGCCCATCTGGAGCGGGTGAAGCGCGACCTGGACAGCTATCTCTCGGGCAATGGGACGTGGTACCGGAAGGTGTTCGGGCCAGCGGAGAGGCCGCTGGTGGCGTACTTCTCCATGGAGTTCGGGCTCACCGAGTGCCTGCCCAATTATTCGGGGGGCCTGGGGATGCTGGCCGGCGATCACCTGAAGTCGGCGTCCGAGCTGGGAATCCCCCTGGTGGGCGTGGGACTCCTGTACCAGAAGGGATATTTCAGGCAGTACCTCTCCCCCGAGGGGTGGCAGCAGGAGCGCTACCCCGTGAACGACTTCTCCACCATGCCGCTGCGCCCCTTCCGGGACGCCGAGGGACAGCCGGTGCGCATCAGCGTGCCGCTGGGCCCCCGCCCGGTGCTGGTACAGCTGTGGAGGGTGGAGGTGGGGCGGGTGACGCTGCTGCTGCTGGACACCAACCTGCCCGACAACCCCCCTGATCTGCGAGACATCACCGACGAGCTGTACGGCGGCGACATGGAGACCCGCATCCGTCAGGAGGTGGTCCTGGGGGTGGGG
>JABRVY010000304.1:0-1900 GCA_039961755.1 Acidobacteriota bacterium
GGCCGGCGCCGCGGCGCCATACATAGTGTAGCAACCCGGTATTTCCGGTGTCAATTGAGTCGCACCACCCGACGCTGTCAAGCCGTAGTGGGGAAACCTCATGTGCCCGAGTGATAGTGGCAAAGTTCAGGCAGTTTGTGGTGGCACGATGCGCCCACCCCACGCCGCCGGCTGCCCGGTAAATCGCACGTCCCAGAGTGATGAGTCCAGGCTGGACAGGCGCTTCAAAAGGCGGCCCAGTTCGGTTCGGCCCTCTCCTGCCGCCAGCAACGGTATCTGCCCCCGCAGCCACTCCGCGGGATCCGTCCGCTCCAGCCGTTCAAGCACCTGCCGCCGCTGCGCCTGGCTCGGAGGGCTTGCTGGCGCAGCCTCGGACCAGCACTGGGTAGCCCAGCGCTCCAGCCAGGCCGCCAGGGCGCCCTCCGCATGCAGGCAGCGCAGCAGCGCCATCCGGTGGGCGCCGGCGATGCGCCAGCTCATCCCGCGTTTCTTCATCCGCCGGGACAGCACGTGGCTGATCTGAGGCTCCGCAGCACCCAACCCGCGGGCGCCCTCGGGCACCGGCTTGCCTGCCTGCCGCCAGTCACACAGACCGTCCCAGTTGTCCCGCAGATACCGGCGCAACTCCTTGACACGCTGCACGTGCTCCTCGCCCGGCGCCCGGCCCAGCGCCTCCACCAGCACCTGCCGCAAGCTGTCCAGGTTCCCCTCGGCAATCGCCGCGTGCGCACGCTCCAACAGGTCCGGCGCAAAGCCCAGGCCGTTCCGCAGCGCCTGATTCCGGTGGTACGGGTCCAGGTACACCTCAGCGCCATCGAGGTATGCCCGTGCTGCCTTCACCCACCCTGCACCGTCCCCGTTGACCACCACCCGCCCCACTTTCGCAGCGTCGTAGCGCCCGTGAAACCGGAGCAGAACCCGCTGCCACAAGGTCTCGGTCGGCAGAGACCCCCCCACCGCGACCTTCTTGACCAGGCGGTACCGCCTGTTCGCCGGACTCTCCGCCACCCAGCCCTCGTGCATCACACAGAGCTTCAACTCCGCCCGGTCGGCCTTCTCACGCTGCAGGTGCACGTTCATCCCGTCTCCCTCGAAGACCACCACCGCAGCGCCCTGTCCCTCGCTCACCAGCGCCTCGCCCCGCTCGAATACCGCCGCCACCTGCTCCTGTTCTTCCATCTCCCGCCTTGCCCCAGCTGCCTGCACCCACCGGTGTACCTGCTGGTGGCTCACCGGCACTTGCAGGTACTCCCGCAGAAACGCCGCCGCCTCCCGGAACGAGCTTTGCGCCGCCAGCCCCACCGCCATCTGCTGCACCAGCGGGCAGAACCGCTCCTCCGGCGCCAGCCCCAAAAGCTCATCCAGTGGCCACCGGTACTCCACCCGCCCGTCCGGCCCCACCCGCCGGTACCCTCGCCGCGCAAAGCGCACCTCCAGCCCCAACAGGCTCTGCATGCTCCGCTCCCGCTTGCCGATCGACTCCCAGCCCTGGCGCCGTTTCCGCTCCTCCGGGTCGTTGTGAACCTCCTCGTCCACCGCTGCCAGCACCAGCGCCAGCCGTTCCACCATCTCCTGCACCGTTCTCCGCAGCACCCACCCGACCAGGTCCTTGAATGTTTCCACACGGTACGTTACCTTGTCCATAGTAGAACCTCACCCCACAGAGTCCTTTGGATTCTGAGTGCGACCTACACTCGGGGTGAGGTTTCTACGTGCTTCCCGGCCATCTTCCTGCCGGCCCCACTAAAATGTTACTCGATGGTTCCGCCGGGTGGCACCCCACCAGGAACGGGGATAGTTCGTGTCTAAAAGCATTGGCAGCCGTGTCACGGGGGGAGCAACGGCTCTTGGCTGAACAAGGACAGCGGCGGCTACGCCGCTTACGCTGGGTAGTCTGGAC
>JABRVY010000305.1:0-3060 GCA_039961755.1 Acidobacteriota bacterium
CCCCACCACCTTGACGAAGATTCCCCCGTGCCCCTCCACCCGCCCCAGGTGGGGGATGACGATGGACCTACCGGCGGTGCTCATGGCGCACCTCCTTTTCGAGCCCCTGCTTGATCCAGACCGGCGCCGAGAACTGGCTCATCTTGCGGGCGATCTCCAGCCAGGAGATGCCGCGGTCGGCGAACATGGTGATGTTGGCGTCGTAGTTGGGCTCCTCCAGCGGCCCCCGGCACCCGGCACAGGCCACCGCGTGGGAGGGGCAGCGTGCCCCGCACCCACCCCGGGTCATTGCGCCTGCGCACACCTCCTTGAAGTGCACCACCCGGCACAGGTTCTCCCTGGCCTTGCACTCCCAGCACACCGGCAGCATGTGAAACTCCGGCATGGCGCCGGCCAGCAGGGCGTGGGCGACGCGGAGGAACTCGTGGCGCTCGATGGGGCAGCCGGGCAAGGTGAGTTCGAAGGGAACGAAGTGCGTCGCCGGCAAGGCCTCGACCGTGTCCAGAAAGTGCGTGCCGCCGATATCGTACACCTCACGCTGGAGCACGTCCCGCGGGATCTCGTTGTGCATCGCCGGCAGCCCCCCCCACACGGCGCAGGTACCGAGCGCCACCAGGGTCTTGGCCCTCGCCCGCACCTCCTTGAGGGTCTCCAGATCCCTCTCGGTCGCCACCACACCCTCGACGAAGGCGATGTCCAGCCGACAGGTGTGGTCGTTGCGGGAGGAGGCCATCACCCAGTCGACGATGTCCATCTCGTTCGCCAACGGGATGAGCTGGTCCTCACAGTTCAAGATCTGCAGCTGATCCCCGGCACAGCCGGTCAGGCCGAAGATTCCCACCTTGGGCTTGCTCTTTGCCATCGCCCCCTCCTAGGTGTAAATGAGCTCGGGCAGGTTCATGGCGTCCCAGTAGGAAAACACCGGCCCGTGCAGACAGGTAAAGGTGTACCCCACGGCGCAGTGGCCGCACTTGCCGATGCCGCACTCCATGCGCCGCTCCAGCGACAGGAAGATGCGGTCTCGCCCGAACCCCATGGCGACCAGTTTCTCCAGCATGAACTTGTAGAACACCGGAGGGCCGCAGGCGACGGCGTAGGTGGAGGGCACATCGCACGCCACCTCGTCCAGCAGCTCCGTCACCACCCCCACCCTGCCGCTCCAGGGCTTGCCCTGGGTGGCGTCCACCGACAGATGCAGCTCCACGTCGCCGCGCCGGGCCAGCGACTCCAGCTCTTCGCGGAACAGCACCGCATCGGGGTTACGGCTGCCGTAGAGGAGCATCACCCGCCCGAAGCGCTCCCGCAGATCCACCACGTACTGCAGCAGACCGCGCAGGGGCACCATACCCAGACCGCCCGCCACCAGCATGAGATCACTGCCCTCCAGCCGCTCCACGGGAAACCCATTTCCGAGCGGCCCCCGAATCCCCACCTCGTCCCCCTCGGCGAGGAAATCGAAAAGAAAGTCGGTGAGCTTGCCGGCGCGACGGATTCCCAGCTGGAAGACACCTCGACGGGTCGGGGACGAAGGCAAGGAGAACGGCCCCTCACCCACCCCTTCCACCGACAGCTCCACGAACTGTCCGGGCCTGAACGTAAAGGAGTCCGCCAGGGTGGAGTCGGTAAAGCGCAGTTCGAACAGGCGCACGTCGGGCACCAGGTCGGCGGCGCGCATGATGCGGGCCGGCGCCGGCAGGTAAGGGTTCGGCCCGGTGGCCAGCTCCCGTGGCCCCCCCCGCGGCACGAACGGCTTGGGGATGACGACGCTCATAGCTCACCTCGCACGTACTTGAACACCTCCACCACGTTGATGCCGGTGGGGCAGTTTTCGATGCAGCGGCCGCACCCCACGCAGGAGGGTTTGCCAAATTCCCGCACGAAGGCCTCTTGCTTGTGATAGTAACGGTTGCGCACCCGGTCGGCGCGATCGGCGCGAAAATTATGCCCCCCCGCTACCACCGCGTAATCCCGGTACAGGCAGGCGTCCCAGGTGCGCACCCGTACCGCCCGCCCCAGTTCGGGGCGCTCATCCACCACGTTGAAGCAGGCGCAGGTGGGGCACACCATGGAGCAGGAGCCGCAGCACAGGCACTTCTTGCCCACCTCGTCCCACACCGGATCCTCGCGTTTGAGCTCCAATACGTAGGGCAGGTCCGTGACGTCCATCGCCAGGGTAAAGCTCTGCTCCCGCTCCTGCAGGCGCTTCAGGTAGTCCCGGGTGTCGGCCCGGGAGGCCGCCTCGAACAGCTCCGGATTGGCCCGGACGATGTCGTCGCCGCGGGCGGAGCACACCGTCACCAGGAAACGCTCCCCAAGGGGAGTGAGAAACACGTCGAACCCCCGCTCCACCGTCTCGGTGCCCAGCGACTCGCAGAAGCAGTATTCGTCGGGCATGCACCCGTACCCCACAACGGTGAGGCGCTCGCGGTTGCGCCTGTAGTAGGGGTCCACGTAGTCGGTCATGTAAATGAGGTCGAGAATCTCCAGGGCGTGAATGTCGCAGGCGTGGGCGCCGAAGTACACGATTGGCCCCAGGTCGTTGTCGAACACCTCTTCCGGCCGCCCGCCCTCCCGCCGCTCCAGCATGGCAAAGCGAGGCTTCAGCAGCAGTTTCTTGAAAGGAAGGATGGTGCGCAGGGCGTCGGGACGCGCCAGGGAGACATCATCAATGGCCTCCAGCACATAGGTGCCGGCGCCCCGCTCCACCGGAGCCACCAGCGTGCCCCACTGTTTTAAAGCCTCCAGGAAGGCCGGGAGGAAGCTGGCGTTCATGCGAAAGGTCTGCATACCCACCTCACTTCGTGAAAGAACTCACAACCCCATGTCAATGTCGGTGATTTCTTCCCAAAAGTCAACCTCGAACCCCCGCACTCCGGGCAGCCTGTTGTCGAGTAGTTCCTCTGGGACCAGGTCCCACTGCCAGGACCATCACCACGACCACGAAACCGCGAACCCAACTCCCCCGGGGGCGGCGGCGGGGGCCACCGCCGGAGTGCTGCGGCCCTGGCGTTGCCAGGCGCGCCCGGCCACCCAGCGCCCCATCGCCACCCCCACCAGGGC
>JABRVY010000306.1:0-1033 GCA_039961755.1 Acidobacteriota bacterium
GCACTCGGGGTGAGCGTGGGGCCGCCGGTGGAGCCCAGGGGGTGCCGCTGCGGCGACGTCCTCAAGGGGGTCATCGACCCCCCCGCCTGCCCGCTGTTCGCCACCGCCTGCGATCCCTCGCAGCCGGTGGGGGCGTGCATGGTGTCCAGTGAGGGCACCTGCGCCGCCTGGTACCGCCACGAGCGGTTGGCCGCCGGAGCTGGGCGTGCGTAAACCGGGTCGCATCCTCCTGGGCCACGGCGGCGGCGGACGGCTTACCCAGGAGCTCATCGCCCAGCTGTTCCTGCCCGCCTTCGACAACCCCGCCCTGGCGCCGCTGACGGACTCGGCGCTGTTGCCCGAGCTGCCCCCCGGCCGGCCGGCCTTCACCACCGATGCCTTCGTGGTGGATCCGCCGGTCTTCCCCGGGGGGGACCTGGGGTACCTGGCGGTGTGCGGCACGGTCAACGACCTGGCGGTGGCGGGGGCTCGCCCCCTGTGGCTGTCCCTGGCGCTGATCCTCGAGGAGGGGCTGGAGATGGAGCTACTCCAGCGCTTTGTGGAGGGCGCCCGGCGGGCCGCCGGGGAGGCCGGCGTGGCCATAGTGGCCGGCGACACCAAGGTGGTGCCCCGGGGCAAAGGGGACCTCGCTTACGCCGTCACCGCCGGCGTGGGGGTGGTGCCACTCGGCCGGGAGCTGGGGGACGCCCTCATCCAGCCCGGTGACGCGGTACTCATCTCCGGGTCCCTGGGGGAGCACGGGGCGGCCATCATGGCGGCGCGGCACGGCCTGGCCGGGCCGGCGTTGAGCTCGGACGTGGCCCCGGTCAGCGGCCTGGTGGAGGCGCTGCTGGGAAGCGGCGCGGCGGTGCGGACCATGCACGACCCCACCCGCGGCGGGGTGGCCACCACCTGCAACGAGGTGGCGCGCCGCTGCGGCCTGCGGATGGTGCTGGAGGAGGAGGCGTTGCCGGTGACGGGCGGGGTCGGCTCGGTGTGCCGGGTGCTGGGGCTGGATCCCCTCTACGTGGCGTGCGAGGGGCGGGTGCTGGCG
>JABRVY010000307.1:0-7164 GCA_039961755.1 Acidobacteriota bacterium
ACCACCCGCCAAGCGCCCGGGGCGGGAGATGTCAAGGGTTGCGCCAGCAACCGCCCGGAGGGCGGCTCGCCCTTGACAGCGACCGCCCCCGGGCGCTACCCGCGCATTCAAAACACCACGAGGCCACGCCGCCCGGGAGACACCGACACCGACACGGACACCGGACACGGCAACGGTCACCGGCACGGCCACGGTCACGGTCACTGACACGGTCACTGACACGGACACTGACACGGTCACTGACACGGGCACCGACACGGGCACCGACACGGGCTCCGGGCCTGGGCGCCGGCGATGCCGCGGGGTGCGGCCCGGTTTCCTCCCGTTCGTTCTCCCGGGAAGGCGATAGCCGCCGGGTCGGCCGGCGTCAAGGGCAAGCCGGCCTTCGGCCGGTCGCCTGCGGCGCCCCTTGACGCCTCCCTCCCCGGCGGCTGGTGGGCCTTCATGAACGAACGGGAGGAAACCATGCCAGCCACACCCCCTCGCCCTCTCCCACCCGCCCAGGCCCGGGCCCTCGAGGCCGCCGCCGGGGCCCTCGCCCTCGCCGGGGCCGTGAAGCCCCCCTTTGAGGCCCATCGCCGAGCAGGTGATCCGCGCTGCCGCGTCGGTGCCCGCCACCGTCGCCGAGGGGCAGGGCCGCTCGGGTCAGGACCGCCGGTACCACTGGCGGGTGGCCTACGGCTCGGCCCGGGAGCTTGCGGTGCACCTCACCCTGCTCGCCGACGCCGGGGCCATCGAGCGGTCCGCCGCCGGCCGGGTGCTGGCGCAGCTGGACGAGGTGCGGGCCATGCTGTGGCGGATGACACACCCCCGCTGACACGGACACCGGGCACAGGCACGGGCACGGACACCGGGCCGGCCGAGGCAAATCGCACCGGCCGTGAAGGCGGGCCGGAGGCCCGCGCACCCAGGGGCACGGGCACGGGCACGGACACGGTCACGGACACGGTCACGGTCACGGACACGGTCACGGTTACGGGCGCAGGCAAGCTCCGCCGCCGGGTGTGCCGCGCAGGGCAAGGGGGGTGCCGTCGAGAGCGGTGGGCTCGGGAACGAGGGTCACCCCGAAGCGCTCCTCCACGGCGGTGACGATGTTGCGGGCGAGGGCGAGCAGCTCGGCGGTGCAGCCGCCGCCGTGGTGGACGAGGGCGAGGGCGTGGCGGGTGGAGAGGCCGACCGCGCCGCGGCGATAGCCGCGGGGAAAGCCGGCGTGCTCCACCAGCCAGGCGGCGGGAAGCTTGACGGCTCCCGCGGGGGCGGGGAAGCGGGGCAGCCGCTGCGGGGCATCGAGGCAGCCGGCGGCGACGGCGCGGCGGGCCACCTCGTCGGCGACGGTGGGTTCGACCAGGGGGTTCAGGAAGAACGACCCCACCGAGCGGCGGTTGGGGTCGTCGGGCGTGAGCAGCATGGACTTGCCCCGGCGCAGCTCCAGCACCGCCTCCCGCACCCGCGCCAGGCCGGGGTCCCGCCTGCCGGTCTGGAGGAGTTCCTCCAGTTCTTGGTAGCGGAGGGTTGCCGCCCCGCCCGGACGCAGCGCCAGGGTCACCGCCAGCACCGCCCAGCGGCCGGGCTGGCGCCGCAGCAGGCTGGTGCGGTAGCCCAGCTGCAGCTCCCCCCCGGGGAGCGTAACCACCTCCCAGGTGGAACGGTCGAGGGCGCACAGGGAGTGCAGCACCTGCCCCACCTCCTGGCCATAGGCTCCGACGTTCTGGATGGGGGTGGCGCCGACGGTGCCGGGGATGCCCGACAGGCATTCGATGCCCGCCCAACCCTCACTCACTGCCAGGTTTACCACCTCATCCCAGGGCTCCCCGGCCGCTGCTGTGAGGAGAATTTCCTGGGCGCTGCGGGCTACCTCGATGCCCCGGGTGGCGACGCGCACCACCAGGCCGGGAAAACCCTCATCGTCCACCACCACGTTGGAGCCGCCCCCCAGGAGAGCGGCGGGCATTCCCTGCGCCGCCGCCCAGCGCAGCGCCTCGACGAGTTCACCCTCCCGCGCCACCTCCAGGAAGAGGCGGGCCCGCCCCCCCAGCTCCAGGGTGGTGAAGGGCGCCAGGGGGACGTCCCGGTGCAGGGAGGGTGGAGCAGTGCTCACGGCGCCGGGACCAGGGTGAGGGTGTGAATCGTCGGACCGGGCAGGAACGGGGTCGCCTCCCCCTGCGCCCAGGCGGCATGGCCGGCGCGGTAGAAGGGGGACAGGGGGTGCCCGCTCTGTCCGCCGGGCATGTGGAAGATTCCCCGCTCCTCCTTGCCCGGGGAAACCACCAGGCGCTCCGAGGCGCCGAAGGCCGGGCCCTGCACCCGGGGCATGTGCCAGTCACCCGGCAGCGCCTCCCGGGGCATGTCCAGGAGCGGCGCGAGCGCCGGTATGGCGCGGCTCAAGGGGTGGGCCATGGCCAGGGTGTTGCGCTTCCCCCAGGTGAAGCTCGCCAGATCCTCACTCTTGCCGGCCACGGCGGTGACCGCCTCCTCGGTTGCGCGCACCAGCAGCTCGTGCCAGCTGGCGAAGCGCGGGTCGAGAAGGTGCGGCGGTTGCTCCTCCAGAAGTCGCACCACCGCCTCCTCCGCGTGGGTCATGGCGCTCGGTTGGAATCGGCTGTCGGCCTTCCGGCAGGGCGCCAGCAGGGGGGCAAGGGCCAGCTCCAGGACTTTCAGGCGGAAGGCGCGCACGTACCGGTAGCCGGCGTCCTCCACGCTGGCACGACCGCTCCACCCGGCCACCAGAGGCTGGAGGGCAGCCAGGCGCGGGTGGCTGGCCATCACCTCGGGCGTCAGCGCCGCCAGCAGCCGCTCCCGCCAGGGGGTGAGAAAGACGGCGCGGTCGTCCAGTTGCACGGCCAGCATGTCCGCCTCGGTGGCCTTGTCGAGGGCCAGCAGGCGGTCGCGAATCTGCTGCGCCCGCGCCCCCAGTACGTACCCGCCGTCGCCGATGATGGACAGCGCAGGCTCGTCCACCACGCGGGAGTTGGCGGTCCAGATCCGCCCGCCGGGGGGGTTCACGACCCGCGGCACCTCCTCCGGGGCGAGAAAGCCCTCCCACCGACACCCACCGTCGGACCAGGAGGTGGGCAGGCGCCCGTCGCACCCCAGTCGGCGGGGAATGCGCCCCATGATCGTCCAGCCGATCCGCCCGCTGCGGTCGGCCACCACGAAGTTCTGCGGCGGGATACCGGTGCGCGTGGCGATCTCGATGGCCTCGTCGACGCTGCCCGCGGCGGCCAGCTCCACCAGGCCCAGGTTGATGGCCTCGGGGTCATGGGCGGTCCAGCGCAGGGCACGTCGCCGTCCCCGATGGTCCTGGTCGACCACCGGGCCCCAGATTGTTTCCTCCACCTCGAGCCGGCGCTCGGCAGCGCCCTTGACGCGGATTGTTTCCGCATGCTTTTCGATGGTTTGCACGCCTTGCGGGGTGCGGTAGTGGGCGGGCGTCTGGTCCTGCTCGAGAATGACCAGATCGGAGTAGTCGCCGTAGGAGTTGGTGAACCCCCACGCCACCCGGCCGTTGGAACCCACCACCACCAGGGGAGTGCCGGGGAGGGTGACGCCGGTGACGCGAACCTCGCCCTGCGCGCCGGGCCAGATGAGGGAGGCGCGATACCAGGTGTTGGGGACGGCCAGGCCCAGGTGCATGTCGTCGGCGAGCAACGCCCCGCCGTGGGCGGTCCACGCTCCCGCCACCGCCCAGTTGTTGGAGCCGGAAGCCAGGACGTCGGCGATGGCAATGGCGGCGGCGGCCTCTCCTGGCGCCTGCCGGCGCAGGTCGAGTACGTCTGGCCCGGGGATGGGGGGCACGGTGAAGGCCTCGCCCACGATGGGGGCGTCCCAGGGCCCGCCCCTGGCGTCCAGGAAGGTGGCCAGCTCGGCGGGCAAGACGTCGTGGAGCACCCCCAGGGAGGATTCGTGCTCGCCGGTCTCGTCGGTGAGCTCGATAAACATGGAAAGGACCACCAGGATAGAGTCCTCCGGCTGCCAGGGCCGGGGCGAGGTGCGCAGCAGGAGGTACTCGAAGGGCTCTCGGCGCAAGGCCTCGAGACCGGCGTTCACCCCTTCGGCGTAGGCCTTGAGCAGGCGCGCGTGGCGCTCCTCCAGCTCGGCCAGGGTACGCTGGGCCCGGGTCCGCAGGCGATGGACGCGGATACGCAGGTCCCACTCGGCCGCCGGCTGGCCGAACAGCTCGGCCAGCTCCCCGGCGGCGCGACGGCGCAGCAGGTCCATCTGGAAGAAGCGGTCCTGGGCGTGCAGGAACCCCACGGCGCGGGCCACGTCAGCCAGAGAACTGCCGCGCACGGTGGGTACCCCGAGGGCGTCTCGCTGCACCACCACCGGGCCAGCGAGGCCGGCCAACGGCTGCTCGCCCTCCAGGATCGGCAAGCTGCTGCGCAGGTACCAGAGCCCGGCCAAGGCGCCCAGCCCCGCGGTACTCACCACGATGGCAATGAACAGCCAGGCTCCGCGTCGCCACGATGGAATCGGGTGTTGTGAAGTTTTGCCGCCCCTGAGCGCCGTCATGGTGACCCCCAACTTGGCGACAGTAGCACTTCTGCGTTTGCCATCGTGAGGTGGGAAAAAGGAGGAAAACGCGTCTCTCCGGTGCCGGCGGGTTCCCGCCATCATCGGGGGCGCTGGCCATCATCGAGCTGCTCACCGCACGCCTTGGCCCCCGGCAGGAAGGCCGCTGGCGGCATCAGAAGGGGAATACAAATGGCAACAGGGCGATACAAATGACCAGCACGATCAAGGAAAGCCCCAGGCCGTTTTTCAGGTAGTCTGTGAAGCGGTAGCCCCCCGGGCTCATCACCAGGATGTTGACCGGGTGGGATACCGGCGTCATGAAGCTGGCTGCGGCGGCGTAGGCCACCGCCATGACGAAGGGGTAAGGCGACAGCTGCAGTTCGGCCGCCGTGGCCAGGGCAATGGGGGTCATCACAACGGCGTTGACAGCGCTCGGGATGAACTGGTTGATGACCAGGGTCAGGGCCATGATGCCGGCCAGGATGGCGATGGGTCCCCAGGGGCCGGTCGCGTCCACGACGGTGGTGGCGAGCAGGGCCGCGGCCCCGGTTCGCTGCATGGCGAGCCCCAGTGGCAGCATCGTGGCGATCAGGAAGACTCCGTTCCACTCGATGGCGCGGTAGGCTTCCTCCATGCTCAGGCAGCGCGACAGGACCATGAAGGTGGCGCCTCCCAGGGCGGCCACGGAAATGGGTAACCACCCGGCCAGGACCACGGCTACCACGCCGATCATGATCATGGCGGCGACCGGCGCCTTCTCCACCCGAGCCGGCTCCTGGGTGGCAACGTCCAGGACCACGAAGTCGCGGTCTTGGGCGAGTAACGTGAGCATTTCCCTGCGCCCCCAGCAGAGCAGGGCATCGCCAAAGCTCAGCGCCACGTCGCTCAGGCGGCTGCGGTAGGGCCGGTGGCCGCGCCAGATGGCCAGCACCTGAAGCCCGTACTTCTCACGAAAGTGAAGCTGTCGCAGCGTCTTACCAGCCAGCGAGGTGTACGGGGAGAGCATTACTTCGGCCATGGCCAGTTCGCGGTTTTCCAGCTGACTCAGATCCATCTCGTCGGTACGCTCAACCACGAGAGTACGGTGGCCGTGCAGCAGGTCCAGATCGAGAGGCTTGCCCTGCACCAGGAGCACATCGTCTTCCTGCAGGCGCAGGTCGGGAGTGGCCAGACGCCAATTCTCACCGTGCTGCCCGACGCCGAGAACGAGAATCCCGTAGCCGGCGGCCAGGCGCGACTCGGCCACGGTACAACCGGCCAGGCCCGATCCGGCGGCAACGCGCAGCAGCAAGAGGTGGTCCGCGATCGCCCATTGCTCCGCCTCCCTTGCTGACAGGCGGCGAAATCCAGGCGTTCCGGCCAGCTGCTGCAGAGTCCCTTCTGCTCCCTGGATGAGAAGTCGATCCCCCTGCTCGAGGACCGCCTCTGACACATTGGCGCGGCGAATCTCGTCTCCCCGGCGGAGGGCCAAGACGTTGATTCCCTGCCGACGGCGGACCTCGGCCTCAGCCACCGTGGTGCCGAGCAGCGGCGAGGCGGGCTGTACCTCCAGCTCGGCAATGCCGATCCCCGGTGAGGTGAGGAAGGTAATTGCCGGAGCTTTCGCTTCCACGGTGAGGGTCGGATGTCCGCCAAGCTCGGTCATGGTCTCGACCCGCCCCAGGACCACCAGGCGGTCCCCTGCCTGGAGGACGAAGTCGGGGGTAGGAAGATGATGGGTAGTCTCTTGGCGAACCACGCTCATCACGTTGAGCCCGAGCCCCCGTCCCAGGCGACTTTCCTCCAGGGTCAGCCCGGCCAGTGGGCTGCCGTCCGGGAGGCGGAGGGTGGCCAGGCGTTCCTCCAACCCGTAGTGTTGCCGCGGTCCCCGGCCCCGTCGGGCCGACGAGTCGGAGGTCGTTGAGGCCGGGGAGTTCTCTGGCAGCGTTCTTCGACCCACCAGCAGCGTGTTGCCCACTGCGGCAACCAGAACGACCAGGCCAATCGGAGCGAAGTCGAAAAGGCCCAGGGGGGGCATCCCCGCCTCGTGCAGAAAGTCGCTGACCACCAGGTTGGAGGCGGTGCCGATGAGGGTCAGCATGCCCCCCAAGAGCGAGCCGTACGCCATGGGAAGCAGCAGGCGAGAGGGAGCGCGGCCGGTGCGGCGAGCGATGTCCTTGGTGACCGGCAGGAACATGGCGGCGACGCCAATGTTGTTCATGAACGCCGACAGGGCCGCGGTGCTCGTCATCAATACCGCGAGCAGGCGTGTCTCGCCCTTTCCCGCCAGGCGCAGGACCTTTTCTCCAAGGACAGTGGAGACTCCGGTGCGGGCCAGGCCCGCGGAGAGAATGAAGACCGCCCAGACCGTCACGACGGCCGGGTTGGCGAAGCCAGAAATTCCTTCCTCCGGCGTGACGATTCCCGCCGCCACCAGGATGAAGAGGATCATCAACCCCACCAGATCGGCGCGGATGCGCTCGCTGACGAAGAGAACGACGGCGACCCCGAGTATGCCCAGAGTAAGGGCGGCGTCAAAGCTCACGCGCGGTCCTTTCCCGCCGGGTGGCAGGCCGGTCGCCCTGGCATCAGTGTTTCGCGTACCCCTTCTCGCCCGCCCGGATGGGGACCGGGAGGACGTTCTCCGGTGGCGGCAGGGGGCAGGTGGCG
>JABRVY010000308.1:0-2666 GCA_039961755.1 Acidobacteriota bacterium
GCGTGGTGGTGGGGGTGGGGGCGATCGTCAATCGCTCCGGGGAGGACAACCCCTTCGCACCGCTTCCCTTCACCACCCTGCTGACGGTGTCCATCCCCACCTACCAGCCGGCGGAGTGTCCCCTGTGCAGGCAGGGGGTGCCGGTCGTCAAGCCGGGCTCGCGGCCGCAGCCGTCACCGTGAGGCTCAGCGGCCATCGGCGGGGTTGGGGAGGAAGATGTCGGGCGTGAAGGCGCCGCCCTCGGCGACCCGCACGCTGGTGGTCGCCGGGATGTTCAGCTCGTGCAGCATGGGGTGGTCATGGCGCAGGACGGTGGTCACAGCGTTGCGACCGCCCTGCCGGTACATGGGGGCGCCGGCGGCGGCCAGCAGTGAAACCAGCAGGGCGCCCACGAGCCACGCCGCCGCCACGCGGGGGACGAGTCCGCTCCAGCGGGTGCGGGCGATGATCCCCCCCCACAGCACCAGCACCAGGACGATCGTGGGGAGAATGGCGAACCCCTGCCACATCATCGGGGTGGTGGGTGAGGCGGCAAAGGAGAGGGCGGCGGCGGCGAAGGTGACGACGACGTAGCGAACGAACCACCGGCGGCCATCGGCGGCGGCGCGGGAGATGCTGAACCGCCTCACTCTTCGAGCCAGCCAGCGCAGCGCCAGCAGCGGCGCGGCGAGGGAGGCTAGCCCCACCAGCCACGCCAGGGCGGTGGCCAGCGGCGCCAGCACGGCGTCGGCGGCCGGCCCCAGGAGGGGGCTGAAGTCGTAGCTCTGCATGCGGGGCGTGATGAGGAGGGAGGGGAAGCGCACCCACAGCAGGAGGCCGCGCAGCAGGGGCAGCAACAGCAGCAGGCCACGGAAGGGGAACCCCTTGCCGGCGGGCAACAGCTGCGGGTTGGCAATCACCTCTTCAACCCAGGGGATGAGAGACACCCCCACCAGCGCCGCACCGAGGGCGGCGCCGCCCCAGTGCAGGCGAACGGTGCGGGTGAGGACCAGGGCCGCCGAGAGGATCACCAGCATCGCGGCGGAGGCGTGGATCTGGGCGCCCAGCCCCAGCGCCAGCACGTGCACCAGGGTCGCCAGCAGACGGGGCTGCCGGCGCATGGCGAAGCTCGAGGCCAGGTGGATGGCCCCGAACAGCGGCATGAGGTTGGCGTTCCAGACAAAGCCGGAGTACAGCAGCCGCCACGGCCCCAGCCAGTAGGCAATGGCGAACAGCCGGCGTTCCACCTCCCCCAAGTGGCCACGCAGCAGCCGGTCGAGGAGGAGAAAGCCCACCAGGTGGGCCACCACCACCATCAGGGCCACCGCCCGGTGGTCGGACCACAGCAGCAGCGGCACCCCCGCCAGCAGGGAGAGGAGGCCGCCGGGCGTCTTGCCGTTGGCGGAGGTGGTCATGCCGATGTGCACCCACTCGCCCTGGGCGAACAGCCACCCCCGCGCCAGCATGTTGAGCTGGTCGCCGCTCACCTGGCTCTTCAGCGCCAGCCCCACCGAGATGGCGAGCCCCGCCAGCAGCACCGGCAGCATCGGCGGCAGACGCTGCGCCGGGATGGCCTGCAGCAGCTCCCTCACGCGGCTCACCAGGAAGGGCCAGGGACGCACGCTCACCCTAGCGGTGGGCGATCACCCACGCCCAGTTGGCGACCAGCAGGGTCAGGACGGCGGCACGCACCGACCAGGGCAGGCGGCCCGGCAGCGCCGGCAGCGGTCCCCGGGCCCACGCCCAGGCCAGAGCCACCAGGCCGCCCAGGAGGAACCCCACCCCCGTCAGGGCGGCCAGCGGGTTGGCGTGCAGGGCGGCGGCGAGGTCTCCGTGCAGGAGCGCCACCGCAGCGCGGGTGGTGCCGCAGGTGGGACAGGGGATGCCGGTGAGCGTTCGCATGGGACAGGCCGGCAGTACCGGCACCAGCGCCAGCCACAGGGGTCGCAGGGCTGCCGTCGACGCAGCGGCAACGCCCCACAGCAGCGCCAGCTGCCGGGCCTCGCGGCTCGCCGGGGTGAACCTCACCGGCTGCCGGCAATTGCGGCCCAGATGGCGGCGCCAAAGAAGGCTGCGACCACGGCGATGCACACGCAGCACAGCACCATGGGCAGCACGACGGCGAGCGCCGCCTTGCCGTAGCTGGTGCGGTGGGCGGCGGCCAGGCCAACGATGTACAGCACCAGCGCCCACAGACCGCCGATGATGCCCCCGCACAACGGCACCACCTGGGTGATCTGCACGGTGGAGGTGTAGCACACCACCTTCACGGTGGTGGCGAGCCCCCCGCCGGCCCCGCCCACCAGCAGCAGGAACAGGTGGAAGATGAGGGATGCCACGAACACCCCGATGAGGACGATGATGGGGGCGAGGACCATCATCGCCACGCTGACCCCGGTGGAGAAGAACTGCTCCTGCGGGCCACCGACGCCTGGCAGCATCTTCCAGAGGGCACCGCGCAGGGCGATCTCGTAGATCTGCGAGGCGATGATGCCGATCCAGCCGAAGATCACGGCGTACAGCAGGGGACGGCCGAGGTCGCCACCGGCGCGGACGCGGCCGAACGCCTGGACGGGCGAGGTGACCACGAGTTTGGCCGTCTCGTACAGTCCCTCGAGAAACGGCATGCTCTCCTGCTCGAAGGGGAGGGGAAACTCCTCTTCCGGCGCCGCCGCCGGGGGGATGGG
>JABRVY010000309.1:0-11832 GCA_039961755.1 Acidobacteriota bacterium
CCCCTTCGGCGCGGCGGCAAAGCCGCGCGCGCCTCGAATCTCACCCCCCGACCACTCGCCCACCATCCGTGCCGCTGCGGGGAAAGAATGGTGCAGGGCGGGCGCCCTCGGCCGCCGCCTCCGGAGGACAAAGACCGGCTGTCACTCGGCAGGGGTGAGCTGGCGCTGCGCGCCACTACTCGGGCTCGAAGGACACGGTGACGGGCTCGTCCCCGGGGAGGAAACTCACCAGCACGACCGTGCGCCTGCCCTCGGCGATGAGCACGTCCGTGGTGATCTCCCGCCCCTGCTTGGAAACCACCAGCCTATGCACCCCCGCCGGCACGTGGGAAATGTTCCAGCGACCCCGGCTGGTTTCCGCCGCGCGCCCGAGAAACCGCACGCTGCAGCGGTCCGGCCGAGAGAGCAGGCGCAGCGAGCCCTTTCCCTGGTGGAGCGCCTCCACCCGGCCATCGATGAGGTTGCCGCGTACGGCAGTCCTGACCCCTGCTCGCACGGTGACGACCCCGCGAATCGGCTCGTAGCCGTCCTTGGAGAAGGCGATGGAATGATCCCCGGGGGGCAGACCGGGCACCACCAGCTGGGGCGAGCGCTTGCTGTGGACGGTGCCACCGAGGTCCACGGTGCAGTTCTGGGGGGCCGAGGTGATCACCACCGTGCCCCCTACCGGGTTGTCCTCACCCTCTGGCTCTACCTTTACGCCGCCCTGCGCTGGCGCCGGAACCCATTCGGCTGCTGTGATTTCGATGGGGTGGTCGGGAACCTCCACGCGAAACACCTGGGCCAGGAAGCCGTCCTTTTCCAGGTGCAGCGTGCGCGTCCCGGGGGGAACGTTGACCAGAAACAGGCCATCCTCTCGAGCGGTGGAGATGCCGACCGGACGGCCATCCAGCAGCACCCGCACCCCCGGTTCGCAGAGGATCTGGATATCCCCGGCTGAAAGCAGCGCCGGTGCGGCCAGGAGCAGGGCCAGAACCCAGCCGCGGCGCAGGCCCGCCGGGACACCACGGCCGGGCCGCCGGCAGCCGTGGGGTGAGACCGTCGGGATCGTCCCCGGCACGCTACCCATTCAGCGCTCCTGGGGGCGGGGGGGAGTCCTCTCGTAGACCAGGCGTTCCGCCGTTTCTTTGTCGCGCACCACCTCCACAGCGAGGATCCCGCAGCTCAGGCGCTGCCCGATGTGGGAGTAGGAAAGGTACGCCCCACTGCCCGAGCAGATCCGCGGGAAGGTGCTCGTCAGGGTGATGCCCGTGGCGTGGGTGAGGCCGATGCAGTAGCGGTCCATGGTCAGCAGGAAGTGCTCGCCGCTGCGACCGCGAACGTAGACGTAGCGTTCGTGCAGTGGCGTGAAGCTGCGGGCGTGATCGGTGTTGAGGCAGCCTTCCCGAGCATCGGCGACCACCTCGCCGCGATCTCTGGGCACGCTGGAGGCACACCCTCCGCCCAGGAGCGCCAGCGTGCTGACAACGACCGCCAGCCTCCAACGAGCGCATCTCATCGCGACAGCCCTCGCTCTCCCGGTTCTTGGGGACCGGATGCAGCACCTGCCGTGACTCGTGTTCCCATCCCCTTACGCCACACCCCTGATATAGATGACTATAGCACCGCGCTGCGCAGGTGATCTTGGCCGGACGCAGGTGGAGGGATTCCAAGAGGGCCCCGGGGAGAGCCGCATTGAACTTGACCCCGGGCTGGACAAGTCGTATTCTCCCGGAACTTTGGGGGGGAAACCTCCACCGCAGTCGGGAAGGAGACGCTAGATCGTCTTTCGGGGGCTCGCCCTGAGCTTCCCGACGCGCCAACGAGGGGTTTCCGGCATTGGGGGGTGCGTGTGACGGCGTTGCGTTCCGTGGGGGAAAGACTCGCCCGTTTGGGGCAGGTGCTGGGGGTCAACGCCGTGCCGGTGGCCGGGTTTTTCGGGGCGGGGTGGTCGCAGGCCTCGGCGCTGGCCGTGTACTGGGTGGAGGGAGCGCTGAGCATTGCCTTCGTGGCCGCCAGGATCGCCCTCCACCGGCGCTGGACGCGCAAGGTGGGGCATTACCGGCGCGCCACCTTCGAGCACCAGAAGGGGGAACCCGGGGCCGTCGGGTCGGGCTCCCTTCTCGGCTCGTATCTCTCCGTTGCGATTCCCTTCACGGCCGTGCACGGGCTCTTTTTGGCGATCATTCTTTTTCTCTTTCTCCCGCAGAAGTATCCCGACGCCGCCCGGCTCTCCCTCGCGGATGTTGAGAAGGGAGCCTTCGGGGTTCTTGTCTTTCTCGTCCTGGGGTTTCTCGTCGACCTCGTTGGCCTGCGGCAGCGCACCTTTCGCTCCATCGAGCTGGCCACCGAGCGGGCCATGGGGCGGATCTTCATCGTCCACCTGACGATCTTGATCGGGGTGGCGGCCTCGGTCTACTTCGAGGGGCCAGCGGCGTTCTTCGCCGTCTTCGCCGGCCTCAAGCTCCTCTTCGACCTCGGGGGGCTGCTGCCCCAGCGGGATCGAGAGGCCGCACCACCGGCCTGGGCGCGCTGGCTCGATCGCCTGCCCGCGCCCGACGGGGAAACGTTCTCCGAGCGCTGGAGGAAGGGGCAGGAGGCCGCCGCTGCTCTCCGCGCGGAAAACGAGCTCGTCTGGGCTCCGCCAGCCGGTGCGTGGGAGCAAACGTCGCAATGACACTATCGATCGGCGAGGTGGGGCCAGAGGGCTGAGGCTCACCTGCGCTGCCGCCTCGCCGGGTTGCCGACCCACCCGGCCCCCGGGTCCGTGGGTTCGAGGAGCCGGCCGATTGAGGTCTCTTGACTTTGTTGTCCTTGCGGATTCAGTATGAAGCAGGAGACTACGTCCGTGCCAGGGTTTCACCGGTCGTCCTCGCGACACCGCAGCCTTGCCACCCTGGTGTCTTTTCTCCTCGCGGTCGGTGGGCCGGTTTTCGCGCAGCTCCCCTCCGGCTGGGGGCGCAGCCTGGGTCGGATGGAGGCGCTGCTGCAGAAAGGGGGCAGCTCCAACGCCTGGCGGGCGCAGACGGTGGCGGCGGAGAGCTTCGCTCGCTGGGCCGATGAGGTCGGTCGTGACCCAGGAAACCGCGCGACACTGGCGCGGTTCTTGGCCTTGTGGGCGGTTGCGCTGCACCGCAGCGAAGACCGGGCGCTGGGACGGTGGCGAGCCGCGGAGGCGGCGAGCCTGGATTGGCAGGAGACAGAACGCAGCTTGGCCCCTTTTCCGGAAAAGGATGGCCTTCTTCAGGACCTGGCGCCGGTGGACGTGGCGGCGGCGCTGCGGCAGCTCAACGATCCACCGCCGGGCTCCACCCCGCCCGAGCCGGAAAAGCTGGTACCAGTGTCCACAGCGCTCTCCGCTCGCGCCGGGGAGAGGGGGGGAACCAGCAAGGTGCTGGCGGTGGTGGATCCGGCGGGGTTGGTGGAGCGGCCGATTCTGGTGGAGAGTTCCGGCCACTTGGGGTTCGACCTGGCGGTGATGGATGCCTTGCGGGAGTGGGTGTTTCGGCCCGCCTCCCAGGACGGCAAAGCTGTCGTCGGGATGTACCTGTTGAGCGTGACTTTGCGCTCGGGTGAGTAGCTTTGCGCGGCGAACGCTCACCCGATCGGTGAGGGGAAGGAGGAGCGACGATGGCTGAGCGCAAGCGGTGGTTGGCGGCAATCTCGCTGTTTCTGTGCGCGGGACTGGCGTGGGGCGCCGAGGGGGTTGGCCAGGTATTCGGTCAGCTCGCTCTCCCGGACGGCTCGGCCCTCGCAGGGGTGACCGTGGTGCTCAAAGAAACGGGGGCCAGCCGGACCAGCGGCGCCGACGGGACCTTCCGCTTCGACGGCGTTCCGGCGGGTTCCTACACCTTGGTGCTGAGCCTCGGGGATCGCTCCATCGACATTGCTGTCGAGGTGACCCCGCGCGGCACCGCGGTGGTCCAGCAAACGCTGGCATGGGAACAAGTGGCAGGAGCCGGCAAGGTGGTGTACTCAGCCGGCAGGCAGACCCAACGTCTGGTCGATGCTCCGGCCGCGGCGAGCACCATCTCGTCGGAGGCAATGCTGCTGGAAGCGGCGCCCTGGGATGTGGGCAAGCTGGCGGAGTTCAGTTTGGGGGCTGATTTTTCCTGGAGTTCCCTGGGGGACCTGAACCTCAATACCCGAGGTTTTTCCAGCTCTCTCAACCGGCGGGTGCTGGTGCTCTTCGATGGGCGGGACGCTTCCGATGCCATGATGTCAGCCCAGGAGTGGCACGCCATCCCGTTTGTGGTCAATGACCTGGCGACCATCGAGCTGGTTCGCGGGCCGGGCTCGGCGCTGTACGGGGCCAACGCCTACAACGGCGTTCTGAACATCACCACCAAGGAGCCTCGCTTGAGTCTGGGGGGCGACCTGATTCTGGCCGGGGGTGAGTTGGGCTCGGCGCTCGCCCAGGCTCGCTACGCCGCCTCGTTGGGCGGCGACTGGTACCTCAAAGTCTGGGGGGGCTACGAACGCCGCGATCAAACCAGTACGAGCCGGGTCAGCCGCGTTGAGTATCCCGGAGTGCCGACGGAGGCAGCCGCCATAACGCCCGACGACGTCAACCGGGTTGCCGGCGGTGTTCGCCTGGACAAGTATTTCGAGCGCGGCCGAGTGCTGACCCTGGAGGCGGGGACAGCGAGCATGGAAGGTCCTGTGTTTCAGACAGGCATCGGTCGCATTCACGTGCTCGACTCCAAACGCCCGTACGCCCGCCTCAATTTCAACACCGGCGGCTTCAACCTGCTCGCCTGGTGGGACAAGCGTGACGCCGAGCAGCGCAGCCTGCCTGCCGGCGGCTTGTTGTACGTTGACGCCTCCAAGTGGGAGGTCGAGGTCCAGGGCAACACCCGCTTCGCCCGTGAACGGGGCCGGGTGATCGGGGGGGCGTCGTACCGCGGCATGGAGGTCGACTCGGCCGCCCCCAGCGGTCAACAGACGATCATCGCGGCCCCTCGCTCCGACCACAGCGCCGCTGTCTTCGCGCAGCTGGACTACGAGATCACTCCCTTCCTGCACGGTCTCGTGGCGGTGCGGGTGGATGACGGTTCTCTCATTGACCGCCAGGTCTCTCCGAAGGCCTCGCTGGTGTACCGCCTCACCCGCGATCAATCTCTGCGCTTGAAGTTCGATCGCGCCTTCCAGACGCCCAACTACCTCGAGCGCTTTCTGGCCATTCCCGCCGGCCGCCCCGTGGATCTCTCGGCCATCGAGAGCGCCCTTGCACCACTACTGGGGGGCACCTCGCTGGGGTTTGCGAGCATTCCCGCCTTCGCCCTGGGGAACCAGCAGCTGGACGTTGAAAAGGTCACGTCCTACGAGATCGGTTACACCGCCCTCATTGGTGCACGAGCACTCCTGGGCGCCAGCTACTTTCGCAGCCGCCTGGAGGATTTCGTCAGTGAGTTGCGGCCGGGGGTGAATCCCGCCTACGGGCCGTACCGGCCGCCTGCCACTCTCCCGGTGGCAGTGCAGCAGGCCATCCTCGCGGCGCTGCGCCAGAATCTCCCTCCCAGCGTTTTCCTGGCCATGACCAACCGGCCCGACGGTTCGCCCATGTTTGCCTACTCTTACACCAACTTCGGCAAGGTGGATACCCAGGGTGTGGAGGTGGAGCTGGTCCTGTACCCCCACATGGACGTGGAAATGGCGGTTGCGTACGCCTATCTCGACTACGACGTCAAGGAAGGGGTCGGTGCCGCCGAGCTCCTTCCCAACTCCCCCAAGCATCGCGCCTCCATGTCCCTGAGTTATCTGGGACGGGGCTGGAGGAGCAGCGTCAAGGTTCGGTGGGTGGATGACTTCCGGTGGTCGGCGGGGGTTTTCGACGGGATGGTGGACTCCTACGCGGTTGCCGATCTGGCGTTGATGGTTCGACTGGGAGGCAATTTCTGGCTGGGGGCCCATGTCCTGAACCTGCGGGACGACGACCACATCGAAACCTTCGGGGGTGACCGCGGGCAGCGTCGTGGACTGCTCACCCTGGGGGTGGGGTTTTAGGAGGCGCTGGTGCACCGCTGGCACCCCGGGTCGGCCCCCTCACGCGGCCCATACCGGCGGTAGCTAGCGCTCGGTCGGCCGGCGGGCGCTCTGGGCTGCCGCTTCGGCGAGCTGCTCGATCAGCGCCAGGGGGATCGCCGCTGTGCCGGTGACTTCGCGTTCGCTCTGGGTGATGCGCACCTGGCGAAGCACCTCCAGAAGCTCGGGGTAATGCCCCTGTGCCGAGAGCCGCAGGGCAGCCACCATCCCCTTGGCGGCGTCGTGGAGGAGCTCGGCGTTCTCGGGGGCGTCGGCGCGGGCCCAGCCGGAGAGCTCCAGGGCCTCGCCCAGACGGGCGTGCATGATCATGCGCTCGACGGCGCGCGAGGCGGAGAGCAGGCCGCGCATGGCTTCGGGAGCACCGTCGATCACCTGCGGGTTTTGCCGCAGCGCCGGCGGGATGTCCACAACCAGCCAGGAGGTGGCGGTCGGATCCAGCCGGCCAGCGGCGCGCTCCACCCGCACCACCCCGGCGCCCATGGTGGCGCCGCTGGCGGCGGCCAGGACCGAACGCTCGTCGCCCACCACCACCAGGTGATCGAAGAAGGCCATCAACGGGGCGTCATCGGTTTCTTCCGAGGTGCGCAGCAGCGGGTAGGACATCCCGGGGACGAGGGTGGCGCCGCGCCTGGTGAGGGCAGCGCTCATGGCGGTGGGGTTGAAGGAGCCGCCGAGGAGGAGCACCCAGGAATCCTCCTCGCCGGGTCGGTCGACGGCGGCCAATACCGACGCATCCACATCCCGCAGGGGATCGAGCCCCAGCTCCTCGAGCAGCGCCTCAGCCTCGCTACCCCGCCCCGTCCAGGGGGCCTGGTGGTTGGCCAGCCACGCCTGCACCGCCGGATGGGAGCGCAGGGCGGCGACATGGATCCCCATCACCACCTGGGCGTCCGGGGGGGTGAGACGGGCCAGGTCGGCGGGGGTCGGCGCCGCCGGCACGGCTGCCGTGGCGGCGAGCAGCAGCGAGCAGGTGAAAGCGAGCATCATGCACCTCCTAGTAGTTCTTGCGGTTGAAAGCGATGACACCGAGCAGCAGACAGACGATCCCGAAGGCCGCGGTGGTGAGCGCCGCAGTCACGCCCACCGAACCCTCGCCTACCACCAGGCGGGTCATGTCGCGGCCCAGCTCGGCGGTCTTGGGCAGTGCCCAGAAGAGGGCGTGCACCAGGGCGGCCGCCCAACGCGAGTCCACCGCCGCGGCGATGCGCTCGTGGGCCACCAGGGGCAGGGAGATCACGTACAGGCCGTACGGCACCATGATGGACAGGGGCGTGGACCCGGAGAGCACGCCGATCAGGAACATCAACCCGAGAAACGACAGGAATACCAGCAGGATCACGGCTCCGGCGAGGAGGAAGCGGGGGTTCCACACCCCGGTCTTGAGGGAGATGATGGCAAAGACCCCGCCGCACAGGTAAAGAAGATTGGCCACCACCAGCGTCACGCCGCCGGCAAAACGACCCAGCAGCACGTGGGTGCGGCCGATGGGGCGGGTGAGGTAGAGGTCGACGGTCCCCCGCTTGACCAGGTTGGGCACCAGCGAGCCAGTGGCGAACACCGCCAGGAAGATGCCGAGGCCGTAGAGCATGGCGGCAAACGCCGCCTGGCCGTGGACCACCACCTGCTGGATGGGCGTCTCGCCACGGGGCAGGACGAACTCCTGGCCAAAGAGGCTGCCCGCCGCCAGGGCACCGTCCACGATGTCCAGATTCAGAGCGAAGGCGAGGGTGAGGAGGAACAGCGTGGAAGCTATGGCAAAGCCCAGGAAAGTGAAACGGGCAAAAGCCTCTCGCCAGGTGTCGGCGATCAGGGCCCAGGTCTTCATGACCTCACTCCGGTGATGCCGACCGTTGCCACCGGCGCGGCTGCGCTTTCGTCCTTGAGCAGGGTGACGAAGACCTCCTCGAGGTCCGATCCGAGGGGTGCCAGCTCGGCAATCAGACCGCCCTGGCGGCGCAGTTCGTCCAGCAGGCGGTTGAGGGACTCCAGATCGGCCACCGCCGCCTCGAGGTGACCGTTGCTGGCAGCCAGCTCGACGCCCGGGAGGACTGGCAGGGGCCAGGCGGGAGCCTGGGCCAGCCGCAGCCGGAAGCGCAGGGCGGGCCGGGTGAGCGCTTCCACCTTGCCCTCCCGCACGATGCGGCCATCCTTCAGGATCGCCACCCGGTCGCAGGTGCGCTCCACCTCGGAGAGCAGGTGGGAGTTGATGAAGATCGTCGTGCCCCGCGCCCGGGCGGCCAGCAGCACCTCGCGGATGTGGCGGCGGCCCAGCGGATCAACGCCGTCGGTGGGTTCGTCCAGGAACAGCAGGTCCGGCTCATCCAGAAGCGCTGCGGCTAGCCCCAGTCGCTGGGTCATCCCCTTGGAGTAGCGCCCGATGCGGTCCCTCGCCCGGTCGGCGAGGCCCACCAGCTCCAGCAGCTCGGGGATGCGCCGCCTTAGCGTCGCCTCCTCGAGTCCCGCCAGCCGGCCAAAAAAGTGCAGCGCCGAGACCCCGGTGTGGTAGGCGGGAAAGCGATGCCCCTCGGGCAGGTAGCTTACTCTGAGGCGGGCGGCGGGGTGGCTCGGGTCGAGCCCGCGCAGGCGCACCTGTCCCCGGGTGGGGCGCGACAGCCCCAGGCACACCTTCACCAGGGTGGTCTTGCCGGCGCCGTTGGGTCCGAGCAGACCGTACGCCTCACCTCGCTCCACCGTCAGGGAGACGCCGTCCAGGGCCACCAGGTGTCGGCGCAGACGGCGGAACTCCTTGTGGACGTCCAGGATCTGGAGGGGCGCCGGCGTGCTCATCACCTCAGTTCTACGAAAGCTGCAGCGCGATTGTTCCGACTCTCCATGCCCATGCCCGTAACCGTGTCGGTGTCCGTGTCCGTGCCCGTGACCGCGGTGCTGGAACTCCCCCCACCGTTGCCTGTTCGACGGGTCATGGCGGCTGCACGGAGCGGCAGTCGTGGATTCCGGCGTCTGCTATCCTGCCCCGGCGAGAGTGCCGTGCGCTGCCCGAAGTGCGACTCCCCCCGCATGCATCGCTCTCGGCCGCGCTCCCGGCGGGAGCGGCGCCTGCGCTTTTGGCTACCCGTGCGGCACTACCGCTGCCATCGTTGCAACCACCGGGTGGTGCGGGTCACCGTGCGGGCGGTGGGAGAGAGCCTGTTCCGGTACGCCTGCCTGAGCGTCGCCGCCGTGGCCGCCTGGTGGGGCTTTCGCGCCCTTTTCACCACCCTGCTGCGCCTGCGGTTTTGAGGAAGGCCGAGATGGGGCTAGACTGGTACATCAAGGGGGGCTTTCCCATGGCCGAGCTTGTGCGAACGTACCGGCGGCGGGGTCAGTTCACCCTAAGTGCCGTGGGGGAAGAGACGGTGCTGGTGCCGGAGGAGGGCGGCGCCGCCGGGGAGGACTCCGTGTACGCCCTCAACGAAGTCGCCGCCGCGATCTGGCAGCTCATCGAGCCCGGTCGGGACGCCGCCGAGATCGGCCGCCGGATCGCCGAGGAGTTCGACGTCAGTGTGGAGAGGGCCAGCGAGGACGTGGCCGACTTCCTGGCCGTCCTGGCGGAAAAGGGGCTCGTCGAAGAAGTGTGAGACGCGGTCGCAGAGTCAGCAGTGACGGTGGGTCGCGCCGCCCGGCCGCCGTGGACTCGGGGGCGGGCTCTTGACGCTGGTGCGTTCCTACGCTAGGCTGTCGATGGGAATCTAAGATGGTCAGGAAACTCGTAATTGGCAGCTGCCCGCCCACCCATGCGCCGCTGGAGGTGCGGGCCCGGTCACGGAAGGGGGTCGAGGGAATGGCCAGCGTGAAGACAAACCGAGGACCGATGGGCACCAGAGTGAGTATGCCTGGCCGCTGGGCACTTTTCGTTCTCGCGGCGGGGCTGGTGGCGGCGCCGGTGCGGGGGCAAACTCACGTGGTGACGGTGCACTCGACCGCCTCGGCGGCCACGGACAGCACGGGCGCAACATCCTTGAGTATTCCCTTCACCATGCCTACCAACGGCACCGGCCCGGGGACCTACGTGTGCAAGCACCCGGCCCTGGTGGTGGGGGTATCAACTCTCCGCAATGGGGGTAACGCCGCCCAGGTGACCTCGGTGGTGTGGGATCCCGATCCTCCCGGTGCTCCAACGTATGCACTGGAATTTCAAACCACCCAGGTCTCCGTGAGCGCCGACAGCGGCAGAAAGCGCACGGAGATGTTCCTGCGAACCACGCTCGTACCGGACACTTTGGTTCCTATTCCCGACGGAGCAGGAAACATCGTGATTACCTCGCCCGTCACCCAGGAAATGGCCGCTGGCGTGGTCCTGGCGTGCGCCGTGGATCAGGGGGACCCTACCACCGGTGCCAGCTCGGGGCGGTCCGGGGCAACGGAGTCCACAGGCACAACCATTACCTTGACCACGATCATCAACGGTCTGACGGTGGATATTCTGGCTGTCGAAGGAAACGTTGCCGTCAGCGCTGCCAGCCCCTCGCGGACGAATCAATGGAATGTGACGTCGGGTTCCTCGGGGACCGACGTGCGGGGCTACGGTTCGACGTACGCCCCGACTGGAAGCTCGACGACGCTGAATTATACCCTTGACACTGCTGACCACTGGGTGGTGTCTGCGGTCGGGTTGCGCCCCGCCGGCCTCACCTCCGAGGAGGTGAGTGAGTTTGCGGCGGCGCCGGCGGGCGGCGGGGTGGAGCTGTCCTGGCGGGCCGGATGGGATGCCAGCACCCTGGGGTACCGGATCTGGCGGGAGTGGGGCGGGGAGCGCACCCTCGTCACCCCGGAGGTGATCGCTGGTTCCTTCCTCCTCCACGGCCGGGAGAGGCTGGAGGCGGGCCACTCCTTCGCCTGGCGGGACGACGGCGGGCGGCCGGGGGACCTCTACCTGCTGGAGCGCCTGGGGCTGGATGGCCGCACCGAGGTGGTGGCCAGCGCCCGCAGCTCGGGGCGGGAGGTGCGCCGCACCCTGCGCCCCTCCTCCCCCACGCTGGGGGCGGTGGCGGCCGCCGTGGCGCCGCCGGCGCGGGTGCGCCCGTACATCCCCGGCTCGACCCCGGCAGGCAGCGGCCCCGAGTCGGAGGCCACGCAGTTCTGGCTGGCCGGACAGCCGGCGGTGAAGATCGGGGTGCGGGAGACCGGCTGGTACCGCATCCCGGCGCTGGACCTCGTGGCGGCGGGGATGCCGCTGGAGGTGACGGCCCTGCCGCGGCTGCGCCTGTTTGCCGACGGCCAGGAGGTGGCCATGCGGGTCACCCCGGGACGCTCGGGGCAGCGCCTGGACGCGGATAGCGCCATCGAGTTCTGGGGGGAGGGGCTGAACTCTCCCCACGCCGACGCGCGGGTGTACTGGCTGGTGCTGGACGGCCGCCTGGGTCGGCGCATCGCCGAACCCGGGGCCAGCGCCATGGGGGGCGGCGAGCTGGGCGTCTTTTCCTCCCGGGTGGAGGTGCGGGAGCGGCTGGTGTACGTGCCGGCGGTGCGCAACGGCGAGGACGAGAACTTCTTCGGGCGGCTGCTGGCGGTGGGCAAGGACGTGACCTTCCCGCTGTCCACCCCGCACCTGGCCCCGGTGCCCTCCTCCCGGGCCACCCTGGAGCTGGCGCTGCAGGGGCTGAGCGAGGGGGAGCACCGCATCGCCGTGCAGCTCAACGGCACCCCCCTGGGCACCGTCAGCGGCTCCGGCAGCTCCCCGTTCAAGGCCTCGTTCATCGTCTCCCCCGAGGCGCTGAGGTCGACGGGGGCCAACGAGCTGGTGCTCACCAACCAGTCGGGGGAGAAGATCGTCAGCATCGTGGACACGGTGGCGCTCACCTACCCGCG
>JABRVY010000310.1:0-1832 GCA_039961755.1 Acidobacteriota bacterium
CCCATGGTCCGCGTCGTGCCAACCCAAAAAAGTGCGCTGGTCACCCTCGTCGTCCTTTTCGCTGCCGCTGTCGTGTGGGCCGATGAACCTCCCCCGGGCAATCCCCCGCCCGACTATGATGATCCGTGTCAGTACATGGATCCCGATTGGTGGCCGATTTGCGGGGGGAGCGGCGGAGGGGGGGGCTGGTACCCTTGCTGGGACTGTGCCGAGAAGATCGTGGGAGGGTTCGTGGTGTTACGCAAATGCTGCCGGGGCGAGGGTTGTACCCAAGATGGGTACCGGCGTATCGTGATGAATCTGAGCAATTGCCAGCTGATGCAAATCAACGGCCAGTGGCAGTGCCGGGGACAGCGATGCTGATGGTGGCACGGGGCTGTGCCGTGGTGGGGGCCTTCATGGTCCACCTCGCGGTGGGGAGTTTGTCCCACGCCGCGGGGGGTGGCGGTCCGGGCTGGCTCAAAGTTCGGCTTTCCCCGGCGGGCGCCGTGTCGGCGCCGTCGTGGTGGTCCGACGGGGCGGCGCTGCCGGAGGCGGTGGAGGTCCGGGGCGGTGGCGAGGAGCTGGAGGTGGGCCAGGTCTGCGCTCGCCCCGGGCTGCTGGTGTTCACGCAGGAAGACCGGGTGAGTTGGCCCCTCAGGTTGGAGGGGGCAGACGCCTGCTCCCCCCAGCCCCTCGCCGTGCAGCTGGTACCGGCCGGGCGGGTGAAGGGGACGGTGCGGCCGCCCCGTCCCTTGCGGGCCCCCCAGCGGGGCGAAGTGGGCCTTTGGCCCTGCACCTCCGCGGACGCCGGCTCCCCCCTGGCCCGCTATCCGGTCCCGGTCCACACCGACGGCGGCTTCGCGGCGGCGTTGCCGGCCGGCTGCTGGTACCTGGAGGTGTCGCTGCCGGGGTCGGCCCCCGCCGTGGTGGGGCCGGTGACGGTGCGGGCGGGGCAGCCGACCAGGCTCTCCCAGCTCACCCTCCAGGCGGGGGGGACGCTGGCGGCGAGGCTGCGGGACTGGGGGACCGGCACCCCCGCGCGGGCACAGCTCTTCGCGCTGCCCGCCGAGCAGGGGGAGGAGGCCCTGTGCGCCCTGCTGCAGGGGGATCGCCCCCAGGGGGTGAGGGGGCATGCCTCTGACCCCCGTGGGTGGACGGTCCTGGCGGGCCTCCCCGCGGGCCGCTACACGCTCGTCGCCGTCGGCGCCGGGGGCGACACGGGCGTCGTCCCCGAGGTGGAGGTGACGGCGGAGGAGCTCCGCGTGGCCGAAGTGACCGTGCACCCTCCCGGCGCCCTGCGCCTGCGGGCGCCAGCCCTCGGGCGTGTGCGCGCCAGCGGGCTGGAGGTGGAGGCCCGGGCCGAGTGGGTGACGGGGGGGCAGCCCACCGTGTGTGCGCGCAGCGCCCCCTTCGATGCCGAAGGTCAGGCGGAGCTCCCGGCCCTTCTCGCCGGGACGTGGAAGCTGCAGGTGGCGGTGCGGCAAGAAGGCTGCCTGTCCATCGTCGGTGGACCGCTGGTGGAGGTGGTCGGCGGCGAGAGGCAGGAGCTGGAACTGGACTTCTCCAGGCACGTGGTGGAGGGCCGGGTGGAGCGGGGCCGCGAGTCGGTGGAGGGTGAAGTTGTCTTCTTCCGCGACGAGGGTCATGCCCTGGTCGCTCTCCACCGCACCCGCAGCGACGAGGAGGGACGCTTTTCTGCCCTCATCGAGGCGGCGGGCAGGTACGGGGTGGAAGTGCTGGCCAGCTCTCCTGCCGGCCGGTGGTGGCTCCCCGATGTGGCCGTCCCCCTCGACGGGGAGGAGGTGGTGCTTCGGATCCCGGCGGGGGAGGTCCAGGGGGTGGCGTTGGAC
>JABRVY010000311.1:0-6610 GCA_039961755.1 Acidobacteriota bacterium
GTCAGTTGCTGGCCCTGGCCGGCTACCCCAGCGCGTGCCTCGGCCGCCGCCGCCCCTCGCCCCAGGCCCGCGACACGCTGGGGTAGCCGGCCAGGGCCAGCAACTGACTGATGGCCAACAGGCTCCAGACCGCGGCGTGGGCCACCCCGTACTGGCCGACCTCGGCCACCGGCACTCCCAGCCCGGCCTGGATGAAGCTCTCGACCCGCATCAGCAGCTGCGTCGCCACCGCCAGGCCGAGAAAGGGCAGCCCCTCGCGCAGCAGGACGTTCTCATTCGCCGCCTGAGCTTCGCCCACCTCTCCTCCCCGTCCCAGTTGCCGGCCCACGCTGGCCACCCCCAACGCGGCGCCGACCGAGAAGGCCACCCCCGGCGCCCATGCTGGCATACCCACCAGCACCGCCCCACCCAGCAGCGCCAGGGCCACCACCAGCTCCAACCCCCGCGCCGCCACCTCCACCTCCATGCGGTCACGCCCCTTGAACGCCGCCGTCAACACCACCAGGCGTGCCCGCAGGGCGGCGTACGGCACGAAAGCCAGCAACGCCCACCCCAGACCCGGGGTGCGCCAGGCCAGGGCCACCGCGCCAACGAGCAACAGCGGCGCCGCCCACGGTGCCATCCGTCGCTGCACCCGCTGCGCCGCCCGCACCAGAGGGACCATCATCCCCGGGCCACTTTGCGCCACCTCACGGATCACCACCTCTGGCTGCCCGGCGGCCAGCATCTGCGCCGCCACCAGGGCCGCCCCGAAGGCCACCGTGAACACTCCCATGGCCTCGGGTCCGCCCCCCCGGGCGATGACGATCCCAGCCAGCAGTAGCCCGCCCTTGATCGCCACCTCCCCGCCGGTGAGCCAGGCCAGGTTGCGCCGCACCACCGCCGGCACCTTCACCGTCGCCGCCCCGCCAGCGCCGCGCTCACGGTGCGCAGCAGGATGAGAAGGTACAGCCCCAGCGAGCGCTCGCGGATGAAGAACAGGTCGTACTCCAACTTGCGGCGGTGCTCCTCCACGGTCACCGCCGAGGCCATGTTGACCTGCGCCCAGCCGGTGAGACCCGGCGGCACGGCGAGGCGAAAGGGGTAGTAGGGAATGTGCGCCGCCAGCTCGGCCACGAACTCGGGGCGTTCGGGGCGCGGCCCCACCAGCGACATCTCCCCTGAAAGCACGTTGACGAGCTGGGTCAACTCGTCCAGTCGCAGGCGCCGCAGCACCCGGCCGAGGGGGGTGACCCGGGGGTCGTCATCGGCGGCGAAGCGCGGGCCGTCTTTCTCGGCATCCCGCCGCATGGTGCGCAGCTTCACCATGGTGAACTGTCGCCCCAGTTGCCCCACCCGCCGCTGGCGGTACAGCACCGGCGGGCCGTCCACCAGCAGCACCGCCAGGGACGCCAGCGCCAGCACCGGCAGACTCAGCAGCAACAGCACCAGTGCCCCCGCCACGTCCAGCACCCGGGTGATGCGGTTGAACAGGGTCCAGTGCACCGCTCCGAACCCCGGCTGGTGGAGGAAGCTTTCCGGGGTCAGTTCGTCCAGGGGCAGCCGCCCCTCCAGCCACGCCCACACCTCCGCCGCCGCCACCACCGGCACCCCGCTGAAGTGCAGCGCCGCCAGCTCCTGGGCGTGCTTTCCCCCGGCCCCGGCCACCACGATGGCCACGGCGCCCTCGCTCGCCGCCGCCTCGCCCAGGGCCTGCCCACGCAGTCCCGCCGCCGGTAGCGGTTGCCACGGGGACAGGGGATGCCGGGTCAGCGCCTCGGTGAGGGCAGCCACTGCCGACTCCCCCCCCGCCACCAGCGCCCTGGGCCGCGGCCGCCGCAGGACCCAGGTGCGCGCCCCCAGCCGCGCCAGCAGGGCAAGCAGAGCCCACCCCACCGCGGTGAGCACCATCAGGCCGCGGCCGAACTCCCACCGGGGCAGAAGGTACATGGCCACGACCACGCCGGCCGCCCAGGCGGCGGCAGCCGCCACCACCCGCACCACCATCTCCCGCCGCCGGCGCAGGCCCACCGGCTCATAGAGCTCCGCCGCCACCGCCACCGCCCACATCAACACCACGGCGGTGACGAGAAAGCCAGGGGAAGCCCGCAGCACCTCCAGCTTGGGGCCGCGCCAGGCGCTGTCGAAGCGCACCAGGTGGGCACCCCACGCCGCCACCCCCAGCGCCACCACGTCGGCGACCGCCAGGGCGGCCCGCAGGCGCGGGGCGTGGGGCAGAAAGCTGGTCACGACCCCTCGTGGGACCTAGGAGCCCAGGTAGAACTCGGCCATCGCCGCCACCACCCGTTCCCGCTCCGCCGCCTCCACCTCGGGGAAGATGGGCAGCGCCAGCACCTCCTCGGTGGCCCGTTCGGATTCGGGGAAGTCTCCGCTCCTGTACCCGAGCGACGCGAAGCACGCCTGCTGGTGCAGGGCAATCGGGTAGTACACCTCGCTGCCGATGCCGCGGCTGGCGAGGAACTCCCGCAGGGCGTCGCGCCGCGGCACCCGCACCACGTACTGGTGGTACACGTGGCCGCGGCCGGGCAGCTCGGCAGGCGGCACCACGATCCCGGCGAGCCCCGCCTCGGTGAACAGCTGGCGGTAGTGGGCCGCACCCTCCCGGCGACGGGCGATCCAGCCGTCCAGGTAAGGCAGCTTGGCGCGCAGGATGGCCGCCTGCATGGCATCCAGGCGGAAGTTGCCCCCCACGAAGTGGTGCACGTAGCGGGGGCGCATGCCGTGCACCCGGGTGTCCTGCAGCCGCTGGGCCAGCTCGGCGTCGTTGGTGGTCAGCAATCCACCATCGCCGAAGGCCCCCAGGTTCTTGGTGGGAAAGAAGGAAAAACACCCCACCGTCCCCAGCGCTCCGGTGGACACGCCGTGGTAGCGGCAACCGATGGACTGGCAGCAGTCCTCCACGATGGGCACATCCTCGGCTGCCTCGCGCAGGGCGTCCATGTCCGCCGCCTGCCCGAAGAGGTGAATGGGGATGATCGCCCGGGTGCGCGGGGTGAGCGCGGCGGCCACCGCCGCCGGGTCGATGTTGAAGTCTTCCGGGAGGATGTCCACGAACACCGGCCGCGCCCCCAGCCTGACCACCACCCCGGCGGTGGCAAAAAACGTGAACGGCGTGGTGATCACCTCGTCCCCGGGGCCCACGTTGAGGGCCATCAAGGCGGCGAGCAGCGCATCGGTGCCCGAGGACACGCCGATGGCGTGCCCCACCCCCAGGTACTCCTGGCACTCCTTCTCCAGGGCGGCCACCTCGGGGCCCAGGATGAACTGCTGGGTGGCAAACACCCTCTCCAGGGCGGCGCGCACGTCCGCCTCCACCTGCCGCCACTGCCGTTTCAGGTCGAACAGAGGAACCGGAGCCGTCTCATTCACCATGCCTCACTCCCAGAAGATGACGCTGCGCGGCCGCGGCCGCGCGATCCCGCGACGGCGCAGCCACACCGCCGCCACCATGCCGGCCACGAAGCCGCCGATGTGGGCGAAAAAAGCCACCCCGCCACCGCCGCTGGAGGCGGCAGCCAGCGACAGTGTGCCGGAGAAAAACTGGATGACGAACCACATCACCAGGAACAGTGGGGCCGGCAGCTCTGCCAGCGTGAAGAAGAACCCCAGGAACACGAAGGTCTTCACCCGCGACCACGGGAACCAGATGAAATACGCCCCCAGCACCCCGGCGATGGCGCCCGAGGCCCCCACCATGGGGATGGTGGAGGCCGGCTCGATGACCGCCTGAGCGAGGGTCGCCGCCAGCCCGCACAGCAGATAAAAGAGGAAGTACCCCCCGTGCCCCAGCACGTCCTCCACGTTGTCCCCGAACACCCACAAGAACCACATGTTGCCGATGATGTGCAGCCACCCGCCGTGGAGGAACATGGAGAACAGCGCGGCCACGAAGGTGGCCGGCAGCGAGGTGTCAAACGCTTGCGGGTAAAAGAGATGAGCCGGCACAAAGGCGTAGGCCTGGAGAAATCGGGGCAGCTCGGGGCCAAGCATGAGCTCGAAGAGGAAAACCGAGCTGCACACCACCACGATGGCGATGGTGACGACCGGGCGCCGCCGGGACGGGATGGTATCCCGCAGCGGAAACATGGGCGAGGAAGTATAGCCCGGCCGGGGTGTCGCGACCCGTCAACCTCGGCGAGGGCTTTCTCGACCTCAGGAAACGGTGCCCCGTTCTCGGCTTCGAGAATGGGCCCGCTGGTTTCCGGGCGCCTGGTTCGTGACGCTTCCCTTCGCCGTCTCATACCCAGCGTTCCAGTTTCGCTCGGGCGCCAGCTCTTCTACAGCTGACGGCTTGGCAGACCCTCGCCCCGCACCGCAGCGACCGCCTTGCACGGGTCCTCCACGGGTACCAGCTGGGCGGGCAGAGGTACGGAGACGAGTCGCCCCTCTTTCAGCACCCAGAGATGCTCGCGCCCGAGCGCAAGAAAGCCCGGGCAGATGTTTTCGGGCGGCGGGAGAACGGCCACCAACCCCTCTACCGACATATCCCAGAGATCCAGACGGCAGCCTCCCGCCAGCTGCGGGTCGCGCACGGCAACGACCAGCACATCACCTCGAGCGCTGGCGGTCGCCACCGCGCCCACATAACTGCGCATCGGCGAGGCGCGCCCCGCCCGGGAGCGGAGGACGAAATCCTCGATCACCCGCCTGGTCTCTTGGCTGGCGCCGGCCGCACGACGCCGCAACTCCTGCTCCGCTTCCTCCCCCTGCAGGGCACGACCCCGGGCAGCCAGGCAGTCGGGAGTATCGAGGCGGCGCGCTGGCCGGCCCTTCTGGGCGGGAAACCAGATCTCGTACGCAGCGGTGGCGAGCATCACGACCCGCCGCGCGAGCCCCCGACCGGTGCCCAACAGTCGCCCACCCCGCGCGAGGGGGGGAACCTCCTCCTGCTCCAGCGCGTCCTGCAGGGCCTGCGGGAGCTGGTACTCGGCAGCTACCTTGCCGCGATCGTTCAGGTACAGAAAACGGTGGACAGCGGTGCCTGGCGCCCGAGTCACCGTCAACCAACCCTGGTCGAAACCCGCAGCCCCCATGACCACACCTTCCAGGGCGAAGGTATGGGCCAGCCGACACTGCACCACGTCCACCACCGCCAGCTGTCGCGCCTCCTCCTGGCCCGCCGCTGGCTCGAAGAAACTCACCAGCGCCTTATCCCCGCGCACCGCCACCACGTTGGCCGAGCCTTCCAGGCTCGGCTGAGCCAACCGACAGCGCGCCAACGACTTCCCCTCGTCGTCCCAGAGGGAAAAGAGCTTCCCCGTGGCCTCATAGGCCAGCAGCCGCCCGTCGCCGTCGGCGGCAAACATCACATCCGACGAAAACTCACTTTCAGCGAGGGTGCTAGGCTCCCGGTCTGCCAGAGTGACGGCCGCAACGTCGCCGACCATGAAAGCCAGAATCAGGGCAAGCCGCCGCATGGGGATCACCAACAGTACCATCCGGTGTCGTGCCAACCGTCGCTGCACCACCCTTCCCAGAGATGGCACGACTGCCCGTCCAGGATGACTGTGTGGTAACAGAAGGCACAGGTATAGGAGGGCGTTTCGACACGTTCACACCACCACCGAGCCTCCGCCTGTCCCCCGGCGCCGAGGAATCCCCACAGGATGACGAGCCCAAGCACCGCCGCCAGCTTCTTCGCCATCGCTCTCTCCTCCTTCGTGCTAACGGCGATTTGGGATTGTCTCTCTCTCTCTCTCCGCCTTGTCAAGCCCCCGGATTCACCCGGTTGTCGCTCACCCACTGCTGCGCGGGCCACCCGCCGCTGATCAACCCGCCTCAGTGCTGGCGCCTGACCTGCCGAAAATCAGGGCGACGATGCGCTCCAGCCAGGCGGCGTCCTCCCCGTCGAAGGCGGCGGGGCGAGTGCTGTCCACGTCCAGCACCCCGACGATCTTCCCGTGGCCATCGCGCAGCGGCACCACCACCTCGGAGCGGGAGCGGGGATCGCAGGCGATGTGGCCGGGGAAGGCGTGCACGTCGGGTACGACCACCGGCTCCCCCCGGTCCACCGCCGCCCAGCACACCCCGGTGTGCCGGGGCAGCAGCACCAGGCAGGCCACCGGCCCCTGGTAGGGGCCCACCACCAGGTCACCGTGCTTGAGCAGATAGAAGCCGGTCCAGGAAAACGCCGGCTGCTTGTGGTGCAGCAGGGCTGCCACCGTCGCCATCCGCGCCACCGGGTCGCTGGACTTTCCGAGCAACTCCTCCAGCTGCTCGAGGATGCGTTGGTACCGCCCCGCCTTCCCGTCGATCACCACGGCTGCCACCTCCCAAGAAGCCCTAACGTACACCAATTCCCCCTCGGCCGATCACCCTTTCGCCCGGCGCCGTCGCCCCACCAGCACGCAACCCAGGGCCGCGGCCATGATCACCGCCAGCGCCGCCCCCGCCCCTGGCAAGCCCAGCCAGGGCAAAGCGACGGTGCCCAGGACCAGCGCCCCCATGGCCGCTCCCAGCTCGTCGGCGGCAAAGCTGCGACCAGCGCCCCGCCGCTGGTTGCCGCCGCCGGCCAGCTCGGCCAGCCCGGGGAAGGCGGCGCCGGTGCAGGCGCCGGCCACCACCAGCAACGGTACGATGGTGGCGCGGGGCCACAGCAGCGGCACGGCGC
>JABRVY010000312.1:0-4918 GCA_039961755.1 Acidobacteriota bacterium
GCCCATCCCCGACCTGACCCGCGTCGAGCCTCGCCCCCCGGGCTCCACCACCGAAGCCGGGGCGACCATCGTCATCCGCGGCCCCGCCCTGGTGGCTCAGGGGGAGGACGGGTTGCTGGCCGAGTACCCCTTGAGCCTCGACGTGACCTCCATTGGCCGCTCTCCGGACAATGACATCCGGGTCGCCAAGAGCGCCGTGTCGCGCAAGCACGCCAAGGTGGTGTTCGGGCCCCAGGGGTACACGGTGATCGACCTGGGTTCGGAGAACGGCACCTTCGTCAACGGCGAGCGCATCACCGAGAAACTCCTCACCAACGGCGACAGGATCCTGATCGGCCCCACCGAGTTCGTCTTCAGCGAACAGTGACGGCTCCGGCGCGCCACGACAGGACGTGCTGCCAGCCACCCCCACCCCGGGGCTGGCGGAACCTCAGGCGAGCCCGGTGAGCACCGTCGAGATCCTGGTCATCGCGGTCGCCCTGGCCATGGATGCCCTGGCGGTGAGCATCGGCATTGGAACCGGCGGCGGGGCCCGGGGGTTCCGGCCGATCTTTCGGCTGGCCTTTCACTTCGGGCTCTTTCAGGCGCTCATGCCGGTGCTCGGGTGGGCCGCCGGGACAGCCTTTGCCCGTGCCATCGCCGCGCTGGACCACTGGATCGCCCTGGGCCTGCTGACCTTCGTGGGCCTCCGCATGATCCGCTCGGGGCTTTCCCCCGACGGCAGTCGGGCGCGTTCGGATCCCTCCCGCGGCTGGACGCTCCTGGCGCTGTCGGTGGCGGTGAGCATCGACGCCCTCGCCGTCGGCCTGTCCCTCGCCATGCTGCACGTGCGCATCGTCTACCCCAGCATCGTCATCGGCGTCGTCACCGGCGCCCTGTCCTGGCTGGGGCTGACCGTGGGGCATCGGCTGGGAAGCCATTTCGGGGCGCGCATGGAAATCGCCGGCGGTCTGCTGCTGATTGCCATTGGCGTTCGCATCTTGCTCGAGCACCTGGCCGAATAGCAGGGGGCGAGGAGGCCAGCCCTCGCTCCCTGAAGCCGGTCAGCGGCCCCCGTCGGGGTTACCGGCGCGTGCCACTCTGGCGCGAGGACGAGATGAGTGTCACCGGTTGGGGACGCGCCAGCGTCGCTATCCTCCGGGAAAAGCCAATATCCACGGCACTGGGGTCTCCGGAGAACGTTGGCACGATCATTGCTTGTAGAAAGCTCAAGAAACGACCTCCGCAAGAGCCTTACGGCGGAGGACAAAGGAAAGGACGCGGGCGGCCGGGCACCCATCAGAACATCCACTCGACGAGGCCCACCAAACTTCGTCCCACCAACCACATCCCGCCTGACAAGCCCACCAAAACGCACGGCCGCTTCATCGTCAAACCACAGCCGCCAGCTCCCGCTGGCGGCCTTCGTGTGCAGGTCGAGGGAGCGGAGGCGGGCGCGAACACCTCGCTCGCGCCCGCCCGCCACGGACCTCACTCCTGTTTCAGCTTCTTGATCTCCTCGACGAGGGGGGGGATCACCTGGAAGAGGTCCCCCACCACCCCGTAGTCCGCCACCTTGAAGATGGGCGCCTCGGGATCCTTGTTGATGGCCACGATGACCTTGGAGGACGACATGCCGGCCAGGTGCTGGATCGCCCCGGAAATGCCACAGGCGATGTAGAGCGACGGCGACACCACCTTGCCGGTCTGTCCCACCTGGTGTTTGTGGGCGATCCAGCCGGCGTCCACCACGGCGCGGGAGGCTCCCACCGCCGCTCCCAGCGGCTCGGCCAGTGAGCGAATGAGGGCGAAATTCTCCGCCGCCTTGATGCCCCGCCCGCCGGACACGATGATGTCGGCCTCGGCCACGTCCAACTCGCCCCCCTCCGAGGCCTTCACCTCGACCACCTTCGAGCGGATGGCGGCCTCCACGGGGGGCAGCTCCACCACCTGCGCCGGTGCCCCTCCGGCCTCTGCCGGGAACACGTTGGGGCGCAGCGTCACCACCACCGGCGAGGATCTTCCGCCGTCCACGGTGGCCAGGGCCTTGCCCGAGTACACCGGCCGAACCGCCTGCACGTGGTCCCCTGCCAGAGACACGGCCACCACGTCCGCCAGGCAGCCAACCCCCAGCCGCGCCGCCAGCCGACCGGAGAGGTCCTTGCCGGTGATGGTGGCGGCCATGAAGATGGCCGCCGGCGGACAGGCCTTGGCGGCGGCGACGATGGCTGCCGCGTACCCCTCGGCGGAAAAGGCGGCGAACTTCTCCTCGTCCGCCACATACACCGTGGTCGCGCCCCACGCCCCCAGCTCGGCCGCCCTGTCCTTGACACCGTGGCCCACCAGCACCGCACACACCGTCCAGCCGGCGCCCTGGGCCAGCCGCCGGGCCTGCGAGAGCGCCTCCAGGGAGGCCTTGCGGGGCACACCGCCCCGCTGTTCCACGAAGGTCAGAATGCAGCCCATGGTCTTTCCCCTCCCCCTTTAGATGGCCTTCGCCTCGTGGCGCAGCAGGCGCGCCAGCTCGCGCGCCGCGCCCGCCGGATCCTCTTCACCCTTCAGGATGGTTCCACCCGCCTTGGCGGGGGGCAGCTCCAGTTTCAACCAGCGGGTGGTGGCCTCCGCCCAGCCCAGCGCCGCCTCATCCAGGCCCAGGTCAGCGGGCTTCCATGTCTGGATGGGAACCTTCTTGGCCGCCATGATCCCCTTCAGGGAGGGGTAGCGGGGCTCGTTCAAACCCTTGTGCGCCGCCACCAGGCACGGCAGCGGCGCGGTGAACACCTCCGTGCCTCCCTCCACGTCGCGCTGGGCGGTGAGTGAGCCCTCGCCCACCTCCAGCTTGACCACCCCGCTGACGTGGGGGACATCCAGGAGTTCGGCGACCATCGCCCCGACGAGCGACTGGTCGCTGCCCACTCCCTTGATACCACAGAAGACCAGATCGAAGGGCCCGGCCTTTTGCACTGCCGCCGCCAGCACCCGGGCGATGGCGAAGGCGTCACCGAAGGTCGCCTCACCCCCCACCACGTGCACCGCGTGATCGGCGCCCCGCGCCAGGCACTCCCGCAGCCCGGTGGAGCCGCGGTCGGGTGCATAGGTGATGACCGTGACCTCGCCGCCCCTGGCCTCCTTGAGGCGAATCGCCTCCTCCAGGGCGAACTCGTCGTACGGAGAGATGATCCACTTGATCCCTCCCTCGTCAATGCGGTTGCCAGCCCCGCCGATCTTGATGATCGAGGCGGTATCCGGCACGTACGCCACCAGGACGCAGTACTTCATAGGCTCCTCCTCCCTCTCGCCAGGATTCGAGTTCTTGTGATTGCTATCTCATGGAACGGGCGGGGACGGCTCACGACGCAGTGCGGCATCACTCCCGCACTTTACCAAGAACCACGCAGGCGTTGGTACCCCCGAAGCCGAAGGAGTTGGAGATGGCGACGCGGATCTGGCGCTGCCGCGCCACGTGGGGGGTGAAATCCAGATCGCACCCCTCGTCGGGGTTATCCAGATTCAGTGTGGGCGGCACCGTGTCCCGGGCCACCGCCAACACGGTCATCGCTGTCTCCAGGCCGCCCGCCGCTCCCAACAGGTGCCCCGTCGACGACTTGGTCGACGACACCGACAGCCGAAAGGCGTGCTCGCCGAAGACCTTCTTGATCGCCAGCGCCTCCACCCGGTCGCCGTGTGGCGTGGACGTGCCATGGGCGTTGATGTAGTCCACCTCGTCGGGCGCCACCCCAGCATGCGCCAGAGCGTTCCGCATCACCCGCGCCGGCCCGTCGCCGTCCTCGGACGGCGCGGTGATGTGGTAGGCGTCGGCGGACATGCCGAACCCCAGCACCTCGCAAAGGATGGGCGCACCGCGACGACGCGCGCTCTCCAGCTCCTCCAGGACCAGCAGGCCCGCCCCCTCCCCCATGACGAAGCCGTCGCGGTCCCGGTCCCAGGGGCGCGAGGCCCTTTCGGGTTCGTCGTTGCGCGTCGACAACGCCTTCATCGAGGCGAAACCCGCCACCGCCAGGGGGGTGATCACCGCCTCGGTGCCGCCGCAGATGGCGGCGTCGCAGTAGCCTTCCCGGATGTAGAGGAAGGCGTCGCCAATGGCGTGGGCGCCGGTGGAGCAGGCACTGCAGGTGGCGCTGTTGGGTCCCTTGGCCCCCAGCCGGATGGACACCAGGCCGGCGGGCATGTTGACGATGGAGCCCGGGATGAAAAACGGGGTGACCCGGCGGGGCCCCCGCTCCACCAGCGTCTGGTGCGTGTCCTCGATCAGCTTGAGACCGCCGATTCCCGAGCCGATCACCACCCCCACCCGGTGGGCGTTGGCCTCGGTCACCTCGAGGCCGGCGGCCTTCACCGCCATCTCGGCGGCGGCCAGCGCGTAGTGGACGAACACGTCGTACTTGCGAACGTCCTTAGGCTCGAGATAGTTCTCGGCGTTGAAACCCTTCACCTCGGCGGCGATCCGCACCGGGCTATCGCCGGGGTCAAACTTGGTAATGGGGCCGATGCCGCTGCGCGAGGCGATCACCCCTTGCCACGTCTCCTCGACCCCGATGCCCAGGGGAGAGACGACGCCCAGCCCCGTCACCACAACTCGGCGCGGCATCACGCCTCCTTGACGTGCTCCTTGAGGTAGTTGATAGCATCGCCAACGGTGCGGATCTTCTCCGCATCCTCGTCGGGAATCTCCACGCCGAACTCCTCCTCGAACGCCATCACCAGCTCGACGGTGTCCAGCGAGTCCGCCCCCAGGTCCTCGACAAACGAAGCCTCAGGCTTGACCTTCTCCGCATCCACGCCGAGCTGCTGCACGATGATGTCCTTGACCTTCTGTTCGATGTTCATGCGCACGTCTCCTTACCTTGTCTGGTCCTTCACGGCCGCGGCTTTCTACCACACGACCTCGCCCCGGCGCAAGGGCCACACCAGATCACCC
>JABRVY010000313.1:0-9268 GCA_039961755.1 Acidobacteriota bacterium
GGTCGGCGAGGGAGGGTAGGGAATCACCCGTCGCTTCTGCTCTCGAAACCCATCACCGCCGAGAAGGACGACGAAGACCCTGGCCCGGATCGAGTGACCGGTGCGAGGCAGGGAAGGTGCTCGAGAGCGGCAGCAGGCCACCAGAAAGGTTGGTGTTCCCGGCCATCGGCGGGACCTGTCACCACCTCGGGCCCGCGATGCTCGTTCTACAGGGGGACGCCCAGGAGGGCGCGGATTCGCTGACGGCGCGGCCACATCCGCAGGAGCACCAGCACCGCTGTTGACTCGAGGGCCCAGAACCAGCCCGCAGCGCCGGAGATGTACCATGCCGCAAGACCCATGACGGCTAGGGCGACCGTCCGCCCCTGCGCCACCCCCTGAGCGAGCAGGTGGGCGCGCAGGAGGGGTTCGACGTCGGCACTGAGGGCGAAGACCCGGCGAGGGGAATCCATCATGGCCCGGTGCACCGGCACGATGGTCAGCAGGTTGATCGTTGCGAGGACGAGGAGGATTCCCACCAGCGCATCCGACTGGGCCAGGGGAGGAGCACCCGAAGGCCGTCCGAGCTGCGTTGGCAGGGCCGCCAGGCCTACCAAGAGCGCAGCCCCGAGGTGCATCCAGGTCAGCCGTCGCATGTGCCGGTGCATGGCTGAGCGCGCGATGCCCTCGCGCGCTCCCATGCTATGGAAGCGAGGGCGCTCCGTCAAACAGGCCGAGTGAAGAGAGGGCGAGCTATCCGGAGGCATAGCGAAACCCCGCGCGGCGGGGTTTCGGCTTGGCGGGAAGACCGCCCGGATCCTTGCAGTGGGTGACGCGGCTGCGAGATCCGCCCAACGCCCGCGGCCAGAGTGGCACTTTCAATATCGGCTGCGATCGGTCAGGTGTCAAGGGTCGCCGGAGGGCCACAAGGTGACAGTGCAGGTTTCACGACCAGGCGGCCGCGATTGCCTCCATCACTCCCACCGCTGTTTCCAGGGCCGCCGTGCCCGCCTCGCCATCGACGAGCGGTCCGGCGAGACCTCGACAGGCGCGCTGGAAGGCCAGGTGCTCAACGGCCAGGGGCTCTCCGCGTTCGACCGGCACCTCCAGCGGGAGGATCTCCGGTTCCGCGGCGGTGCGGCTCAGGCGGTAGGCCGAGACCGTCTGCTCGGCGTAATCGACCGAGAAGTAGGCGTCAGGCTCGAAGAGGCGAAGCTTGCGCACCCGCTCGGAGGAGACCCGGCTGGCTGTCAAAGAGGCGACGCAGCCGTTGGCGAACTCCAGGCGGACGTTGGCCAGGTCCACCCGGCCGGAGAGCACCGGCACGCCAGCCGCGCGGATCTCCCGCACCGGAAAGGTGGCGTTGAGGGCCTGGGCGAGCTGGATGTCGTGAACCATCAGGTCGAGCACCACGTCGATGTCCAGGGACCGGCGGGTGAAGGGAGAGAGTCGCTGGGCTTCCAGGTAGCGGGGGCGAGGGTGGCGGGCGAGGACCGCCTGCACCGCCGGGTTGAAGAATTCCACATGGCCGACGGCGAGCACGGCGCGCTGCTCGGCAGCGAGCCGGGTCAGCTCCCGGGCCTCTTCCACCGTGGCGGCGATGGGCTTTTCCACCAGGACGTGGCGGCCGGCCGCCAGAAACGCACCGGCCACCTCCCGGTGGGTCACGGTGGGGGTCGCCACCACCGCGGCCTCGGCCCGCTCGACGGCCTCTTCGAGGGTGGTGAGGGGTGGCACGGCATGTTCCCGGCACACCTGGTCGCGCCGGTCGGCGTCGGTCTCCACCACGCCGACGCACTCCCACCCCGGCAGGGTGGCCGCCAGACGAACGTGATGGCGCCCGAGGTGCCCGGCGCCGACGACTGCTACGCGGATGGGGTGGGGATCGCTCATGGCGTCCAAGGGTACGTCTCCCCATCGCGGGGAGCAAGCGCTTCGATACGCGTGCAGGCCAGCTCCACGGCTGCGCTAGACTTGCCGGCCGTGATCGATTCCCACGCCCATCTGTCGATGTTTCCGCCCCCCGAGCGGCGGCAGATCCTCGCTCGCGCCCGGGATGCGGGAGTTCACACGGTGCTGGCGCCCGCCACCGGCAGGGAGGACCTGGCGGTGGTGGCGGCTCTTCCCGAGGAACATCCGGGAGTCCTCGTCGCCCTGGGGTTTCACCCCCACCAGGCGCGTGAGCTGGATGCAGCGGCCAGGCGAGAGCTGGAGCGCGCCCTCGGCCGGCCGGGGGTGGTGGCGGTCGGAGAAATCGGCCTTGACTTCCACTACATGCATTCGCCCCGGGAGGACCAGCTGGCAGCCTTCGCCTGGCAGCTCGGCTTGGCAGCCGAGCGGGGCCTGCCGGTGATCCTCCATCATCGCGAGGCGTGGGAGCCGTTTCTGGCTGTCCTCGATGGTGTCCGGCCGGTGCGCGGGGTGGCCCACTCCTTCACCGAAGGGGAGGCAGGGGTGCGGGAGGTGGTGGCGAGGGGGCTCCTGGTGGGGATCTCCGGGATGGTGACCTTTCCCCGCGCCGACAACGTGCGAGCCGCGGCCCTCGCCGTGCCGGCAGGTTCGCTCCTGGTGGAGACTGATGCGCCGTTCCTGAGCCCCGTTCCCCACCGCGGCAAGCCCAACGAGCCGGCCCGGGTGACGCTGGTGGCGCAGGAGGTCGCGCGCCTGCGCGGCGAGGAGCTCGGCGACCTCGAACGCGCCACCGATGGTGCGTTTGCCGCTCTCTTTGGCGTGGCTTTCCCCTAGGGGATGGCCAGCGGGATGGTGGTGGGGTCCTTGGACAGATCGTCCACCACCGAGGCGAAGGCGATCACCTTGCCCCCAGGGGTGAGCACCCGCACGGTGGCAAACGCCGAAGACACGCCGGCCGGCAGCACCGCCTCGCGGAGAATCGCCAGCCGCCGCTCCCCCGGCACGGTGCGGGTCAGCGGCCCGCCAATGGCGCTGCCGGCGCCGCTGTAGAGCTGCACCTGGACGTCCACGGGCGACGTCCCCGGGTTGACGAACTCCAGATTGGTGTAAAACGGCGAGTCACTACGCAGCCCGGCGAGGTAGCCGACGCGGTCGGAGGTCAGCATCGCTTCCACCGGCACGCCCGGGTAGCTCTGCCCGAAGGTGGGTGCGCCCGGGGTGGTCTGGGAGTAGGTCCGGGCCAGCACGGTGACGGGCTGGGTGGCGCTGACGAGGATGGTGCCCACGTGGTTGCCGGTCAGGGCGAAGAGGCTGGTCAGGACATCGCTCCAGAATGCCTGCTGTTGCCCTTCGAGCTGCCGGGTGGCAGTGGCCGACTGGGTGCTACCGAAAAAGGACAGGGTCAGCTCGGCGGGAGCCGAGGAGGTGTTGAGAACCGCCAGGTCGGAGAGCCAGAAAGCGGGGGAAAAGCCGGGGGTGTGGGCAATCCCTGACACCCAGTAGCTCTGTGACTGGGTGGTGCAGGAAGCTCGATAGGTGAGGGTGATGGGGGGCGAAGGTAGGGAAGAGCCGCACGAGCTGTTCGCGGTGACCCGAACATATTTGGTGGCATCGGCGCCCCCTGTGAAGGTCACGGAAGATGCGGGTGACGACAGCAGGGTGGTGGTCGACGAGGTGAACGAGGCGTCGGTGGCCGTCTCCAGGGTGTATGAGGAGGCGCCACTGACCGACGGCCAGGTGAGGTTCGCCTGGACCGTGGTGCCGCACAGGGTGGTCGGGGACGAGGTGGGGGCCACCGGCGGTGTCGGCGGCGAGCAGGCACCGGTGAGGCGCGCGCGCGCCACGCTGGCGTCGATGATCGGGCGGATGACGTTGTTGCGGTCATCCTGCACCAGCGAGCCGGTACCGGCGATGGCGGCGCGAACCTGCGCCGGGGTGGCGCTCGCTCCCTGGCTCAACAGCGCCGCCACCCCCGCCGCGTAGGGCGCCGCCGCCGAGGTGCCACCGAAGCAACCCACCAGTCCGCTGGTGCGACGGGTGGTGGTGGCGCAATGGGAGGGGGCGAGGGCATCCAGTTGGACCCCCGAGTCGGAGTAGCAGGCGATCATGCCGGCCGCGGTGGAGCTCATGCTGCATCCCTCATCACCCGTGCACTGCCCCTTGCCGAAGGACGCGCCGCCGATATTGGCGTCGATGACGGCGCCGATGGCCATGGAGTTGGACAGGCACCCCGGCCACGCCACACCGGTCTTGCAGCCGCCGTTTCCCGCCGCCGAAATCACCAGCACACCGGCGCCAGTGAGACTCTGGAAGGCCGTATAAAGCGACGGGCTGTCGGCGTCGCAGGGCTGCGCCGGCACGCCGTCCTCCCCCGCAGCCTGGTAGTACCCGCCGAGGGAGAGGTTGGCCACCCTGACGTTGTAGGGGTTGCCCCCCGTCGTCACCTGGGCGATCAGGCGGTTGAGCCCGTTGAGGATCTGCGACGAGGAGCCCGAACCCGAGGCGTTGAGCACCTTGATGGCAACGATGGTGGCGGCCGGGGCGACACCGTTGGCGGAACCGGCGGCAATGCCGGCCACGCCGGTGCCGTGGCCCTCGTCGTCCATGGGGTCGTCGTCGTTGTTGATGGCGTCCCACAGCTTGATGGTCTTGGTTCCCACCGGTGACAACTCGGAGTGGGTGTAGTCCACGCCGGTGTCCAGGATGGCGATCCCCACCCCTGAGCCGGTCAGGCCCGCCCCGTGCAGCGCCGGCACGTTCATCAGCGCCTTGCCCTCGGTGCGCATGGCGGAGGCGGTGCGGTTGGGCTCGAGGGATTCGATGCGGGGGTCGGCCGCGAGAGCGGGAATCGCCGCCGCCTGCAGGCGGATGGCCAGCACTGGCAGGTGGGAGTAACGCTCGAAGACCGCCATGCCGGTGGTCGCCAGTTCGGCGCTGAGCTCTCGAGCGGCAACGTCGATCCAGGCGAGCTCCACGGGATGGCCGGGGGCCTGGCGCGTGGCCTCAGCAACCATGGGAGGGCGGCGCAGCAGGGCCAGCACCTCGACGGTCTCGGTCGGGTTGGCGGACAACGGCGGGAGGAGGTCCCGGGTCACCTTGGCGTACCACGGTCGTTCGTCGGCCGGCAGAGTGAGGTCCAGATCATGCAGGGCGACGGGCCCGGTTTCGGACGTCACCGCTCCGGCCCCGGCCACGCCGGCCAGAAGACCGAGAAGGAAACACTTCAAGGTGGGACAGGTGCGCACCATGAACAACTCCTCACCAGGGATGCAACCCCCGCGACGGGCAGAGTATTCTGCTCCCCTGCGGGGGTCAAGGCCGGGGGCAGCGCCTGGACCCGCTTGGCCTGTCCGGTACGACGCCGCGCCGGCGCGCGGTGGGAGGTGAAACTTGGCGAGCGGTGCGCACGGCAAGCGACTTTTCGCGGGTCTCGTCCTGGTGGTGACCGGCGGTGTGCTCCTGGCCTCGAAACTGATGAGCGTGGATCAGGCCCCGCTGTGGCTGCTGGGGGCTGGGGTGCTTCTCGGCCTGTACGGCATCCTGACCCGTGGAGCCGGGTGGATCGAGGTGGGGATGCTGGCTTTGGGGCTCGGCGCTGGCATGCTCTTGGGGGACGTCACGGCGGCCGGCATCCCCAAGGGGGTGTGGCTCCCCCTCGCTCCCGGCGCGGCGCTGCTGCTGGCCTGGGTGATCGTTCGCCTGCTGGGATTCCAGAGACGGTGGTGGCCGCTGCCGCTGGCCGTGGTCTTGCTGGCGCTGGCGGCGGTCCGACTCGCCGGGCCCCTGGCCTGGCGCCTTCCCCCAGCGGCTGAACAGATGATTCGGACGTGGTGGCCGGTGGCCCTGGTCGTCGCTGGTGCGCTCCTCATCGTGACCGCCCTGCGGCGTCGAGGGTGAGCTCAGTTGGCGAGGCGCAGCACGTCGCCGACGCGGATGGTGGTATCGCTCAGACCGTTGAGGTGCTGCAGGGCGGCCACCGTGGTGCCGAAGCGGCGGGCGATGGCGAAGAGGGTGTCGCCCCGCCTGACCACGTACTTGGTCGGCCGCGGGCCGGCGGCGACCGGGGCGGCAGCGACCGAGGCTGCAGCGTGCCCGGCGGTGGGATCTCGGGGCACCACCAGCTGCTGGCCGATGCGGAGTCGCCGAGGGTCACGGATCCCATTGGCAGCACTGATGCTGGCTACCGATGACCCGTAGCGGCGGGCAATTGCTCCCAGGGTGTCTCCCTGTTGAACCACGTGCAGGAAGCGGCGCACCCGTTGGGCCGGGGGGATGGAGGCAATGACCTCGGCAATCTGTTGCTCCTGGCCGCACGGTACCGCCAGCTGGTAGGTCCCTTTCACCGGCGTGAGTTTGTAGGTCAGCGCCGGGTTGAGGGCCGCCAGTTCCGCCTCCGAGATCGGCCCGCGTTCAGCCAGAACGGCCAGATCCAGGGCACCGGCCACCTCGACTCTGGCCAGACACTCGGGGGCCTCGACGATGGGCGGGAGGTCGTAACGCGCCGGATCCTTGGCCACCACCAGCGCCGCCCACATGGCCGGGACATAGTTGCGAGTCTCCCGCGGCAGGTGGGGGCGCAGCGCCCAGAAGTCCCTGGTGCCGCTGCGACGAATGGCGCGCTCCACCCGGCCGGAGCCGGAGTTGTAGGCGGCCAGGGCGAGTTCCCAGTCGCCGAAGTAGGCGAAGAGATCCGAAAGGTGGGCGACGGCGGCGCGGGTGGCGAGGTACGGGTCATTGCGCTCGTCCACCAGGCCATCGCAGCGCAGAGAGTAGAGGCGGGCGGTGCCCGCCATGAACTGCCACAGCCCCTGCGCGCTGGCGCGGGAGCGTGCCCGCGGGTTGAAGGCACTTTCGATGAGGGGGAGGAACGCCAGGTCGAGGGGCAGGCCGGCGCGGCTCAGCTCCTCCCGGATGAACGGCAGATAGCGGCCGGCTCGGCCCAGGGCGGCGATCAATCGTTCTCGGTAGGGGCCGGTGAAGAAGTCCACCAGGGAGGCGACCTCTGGCCGCATGGTGACCGGAAGGTCGAAGATCTCCTGGCTTGAGAGCTCGGCCAGCTCGGCCAGCCGCTCGGCGGGAACCGGGCCGGGTTCGGGGAGGACGTCTTCCCAGCCGGAGCCGTTGGTGGCCAGCTCCTGACGCAGCCGCTCCAGCTCATCGAGGACTCCCTCGGCGTAGGCCAGGAAGGCTGGCGAGCCGTTGTTCGAGAGACGCGCCTCGGCGAGGGCTTGTGCGATGAGGAGCTCGCAGTCGCTGAACTCGTCAGCCCGGCCGCGACGCGCCGCCTCCTCGGCGGCCTCCAACAGGGCATCGATGCCGGGGGCCGGAGTGGCTGTCGTCTGTTCCGATGATGGGGTTGGCACCGCCGCCGGCACCGGGGCAGGGAGTTCCTTGGCGTTCCGCCCGGGCTGCGTGGACTGGCAGCCGAGAGCAATGACCGCCAACCCTGCGAGGATGGCGATTCGTAGCCTCATTCGCCGCGCAGGAAGACGTTCAGGGTGAGCGTCACCTGGCGCAGGGGCTCGCCGCCAGAGAGATCGACATCGATGGGCTGCAGCTCGCCGACGGTCTTTCCCTCGCTCCCCAGCAGTTGAATGGTCACACGACAGGCCGAGGCCTTCGCCAGCGCCCGTCCCACGTTCTCTTCGACCCGTCGCTTGACATCCCGACGGGAGTTGAGGGAGGTGCGCAGCAGGGCGTCCAGGTCCAGGGAAGGCTGGGCCGCCGCTCGTGGCTCCGGGCGGGAGGTGGATGCCTTGCGGACGTTCTCCAGCTCGGCCAGGATGTCGAGGGACGACGCCACCTTGACGTGGCGCATCTCCGGTGCCGCGGGAGGTGCCATGTCCGGGGTGGTGGCAAACTCGACCTCCGGCGGAGCTTCTTCTTCGACCGCCTCCTCCAGGACTTCCTCGGCCTGGGGCGGCTCGGCGGCGGCCACCACTTCCTGGGCCTCGGGGAGGACTTCCACCGCTTCGGCGACCGACTCGGCTCTGTGCGGAAACTCGGCGGGGGTGACGACCCTCGGAGCGGCCGCCGCCTCACCTCCGATTGCCCCGGTCGCCGCCGGGATCTCGGCGAGGGGTGGCGCGGTGACCTGCACCTGCGCTGCCGCTGGCGGCTCGGGGGGCTCGGCGAAGTGTTCCTGTTCCAGGCCCTGGGCTGCCGCCGCGCTGAGCGCCGCGGGGTCGAAGGAAACCACCGGAACGGCCCGCTCCGGAGCAGGCTGGACGACCTTTCCCGATTCCTGGACCGCCATGCGGCGGCGCAGGTTCTTCAGCGTCAGCTTGGTGATCGCCTTCAGTGTTTCGAAGACCCCGTCTCCCTGGACAGCGATGGCCTCGAACGCTGGCAATGTCCGCTGGGGATTGAGAGCGTTCTCGAGTTCTTCGATGCTCAGGATGTTGCGCAGGTCCCGCTTGTTGTACTGGAGGACCAGCGGAATGGTGGCGATGTCCAGACCAAGTTCGGCGAGGTTTTCCTGCAAGTTATGCAGGCTTTCGACGTTGGCATCCGCCATTGGCCGTTGCGAGTCGGCGACGAAGACCACGCCGTCGACCCCCTTGAGCACCAGCTTCCGGGTAGTGTTGTAGAAGACCTGGCCGGGGACGGTGTACAGCTGCAGGCGGGTGCGAAAGCCACCCACCTTCCCCACCTCCAGGGGCAACAAATCAAAGAACAGGGTACGGTCAGTCTCGGTTTCGAGGGAGACCATCTCACCCCGCGAGCCGGGCGCGGTCTTGGCGTAGATGTAGGAGAGGTTCGTGGTCTTTCCGCATAGGCCGGGGCCGTAATAGACGATCTTGGCCGCCATCTGCATCGTGGCCCAGTTGAAGAAAACCATACCTACCCGCCCTCGCCGTACGGCATCACAGTGACGCTAGCACACGAGGAAGAAGCGGTCAATGCGCCGGCGCCGATGCTGGCGGCCATGCCGGGGAAACCTGGCCGCGAGGCCAGGTGAGGAAGCGCCGCTCTGGCGATGGCCAGGTAGACGGCGGCGAGGTCTTCGGGAAGCGCGGCCAGGTGGGCTTCGACGGTGCGGTTGTCGGCGCGAGCGAGGGGGCCGCTCAGTCGCTCAAACCCACGAGCGAGGAGCGCCTGGTGGCACGAGCCATCGACCAGGGCGGCCAGGGCGGCGTTTGCCTCCGACCGAGAGAAGCCTGTGCGCAGCAGCATCTCCCGCGCCAGCGCAACGAGGATGTGGGTGAGGTTCCCGGCGACCGCCGCAGCGGCGTGGTAGAGGGGTTTGTCTCTCGCCGCCAGCCGCCTCGGCCGCATGCCGAGCTGCCGGGCCAGAGAGAAGGCGAGGCGGACGGCGGCCGGATCACCTTCGATGGCGGCCACCGCACCCTCGAGGGTGGGTGGATCGGCGGTCGGG
>JABRVY010000314.1:0-2037 GCA_039961755.1 Acidobacteriota bacterium
ACCATCACGTCCGAGCCGTGGGCTCCCACCGCCAGCCGGATGCCGATCTCGCGGGTGCGCTCGGTGACCGACACCAGCATGATGTTCATGATGCCGATGCCGCCCACCAGCAGCGAGATGGACGCAATGGCGGCGAGCAGCATGGTCATCACCTCGGTGGTGCCTTCCGCCGCCGCCGCCAGGTCGGCCTGGTTGCGTACCGTGAAGTCGTCGTCCTCCCAGGAGGCGAGACGGTGCTGCTGGCGCATGATGGCGCGGATCTCCTCCATGGCGGCGGGGATGTCGGCGGGGGTGGCGGTGGCGGCCAGGATCTGCGGGATGAACTGGCGCCCCGCCAGCCGCGTCTGCACGGTGGTGTAGGGAGCAAGCACCACGTCGTCCTGGTCGGAGCCGGTGGCGGTCTGGCCCTTTTCCGCCAGCACGCCAATGATCCGGAAGGGGACGTTGCGAATCTGCACCTCCTGCCCCACCGGGTCCTGCTCGCCGAAGAGGGAGCGCGCCACCGTCGCCCCCAGCACTGCCACCTTGCGTGCCGCCCGCAGGTCGCTGGCGTCGAAGAAGGCCCCGGAAGCGACCCGCCAGTCGCGAATGACGGGGAAGTCCAGGGACACGCCGTTGACGGCGGTGCGCCAGTTGCCGTTGCCCCCCTGGATATGGGCGCCGGCGAAGATCACCGGTGAGACGGCGGTGAGCAGGGTGGCCTCCCGTCGCAACACCTCGGCGTCGGCGACCGTGAGGCGGTTGAAGGAACCCGCCCCCTGGCTCACCCCCCCCTGGGCTGTGGCACCGGGGGTGAGCACGATCATGTTGGTCCCCAGGTTCTGGATCTTTTCGTTGATGCGCTGCTTGGCGCCCAGACCCACCGCCACCATGACGATCACCGCCGCCACGCCGATGATGATCCCCAGCATGGTGAGGGCGGTGCGCAGGGTGTTCTTGCGGATGCTCTGCAGGGCCACCTTGATGAGGACGAGGGTGCGCATGGCCTACACCGCCTGGGGGAGAAACGCGGGGGAGGCGAGATCGGCGGCGGCATCCCCGGGTTCGGCCAGGGGTGCGTCGCGGATGACGCGTCCGTCGCGCAGCTCCACCACCCGCCGGGTATAGCGGGCGATGTCGTGCTCGTGGGTGACCAGGACGATGGTGATCCCCTGCCGGTTGAGCTCCTGGAAGAGGGCCAGCACCTCCATGCCGGTGCGGCTGTCCAGGTTGCCGGTGGGCTCATCGGCCAGCAGCAGCGTGGGTTCGGTGACCAGCGCGCGGGCGATGGCGACGCGCTGCTGTTGTCCCCCGGACAGCTCGTTGGGGTGGTGGTGGGCGCGGTCGGCCAGACCCACCCGGGCGAGGGCGGCCAGGGCCAGCTCCCTGGCCGCCCGCCGGCGGCCGGAGCGGTCGTACAGCAGGGGCAGCTCCACGTTGTCCAGAGCGGAGGTGCGCGCGAGCAGGTTGAAGCCCTGGAAGACAAATCCGAGCTTGCGGTTGCGGATATCCGCCAGGGCGTTGCGGTCCAGCCCCGCGGTGGACTCGCCGTCCAGCTCGTAGACTCCGGAGGTGGGCTGATCCAGGCAGCCCAGGATGTTCATGAAGGTGGACTTGCCCGACCCCGACGCACCCATGATGGCGACGAATTCCCCGGGCTCGACGGTGAGGTCGATGCCACGCAGGGCCTGCACCTGGGTGGATCCCATCAGGTAGGTCTTGGTCAGGGCGCGGGTGCGGATGACTGGCGTCGAGCTCATGGCGCGGGTCAGAAGCCGCCGAACGGCCGCGGTCCGCTGGGTTGAGTGGGCTGGAAGGGGTTGGTGGAGCGCGGCTGGGCGGCGCGACTCATACCGGCGACCACTTGCATCCCCTCCGCGAGGAAAGGTCCTCGCACCTCGGTGAACTGGCCATCGGTGATGCCCGGGCGCACCGGCATCATCGCCAGCTTGCCGTCCTTGAGGTAGAACAGCATGGAGGGCTGCGACCGGCCTCCCGCCCCGCCGCCGGGACGCCCGCCGTTGCCGCCGGCGGCAACGGCGGGCGTCCCGGCGGCGG
>JABRVY010000315.1:0-10316 GCA_039961755.1 Acidobacteriota bacterium
GGGTGCCGGTGGCGATGATGGCCGGGGCGGGCCTCGGGCACACCCAGGGGACCCTCGACAAGCTGGCGGCCATTCCGGGCTTTGCCGTCGCCCGCTCGCGAGGGGAGGCGCTGACGCGCCTGGAGACGTGCGGGGTGTGCTTCGCGGCGCAGAGCGACGAGATCGCACCCGCCGACCGCAAGTTATACGCACTGAGGGACGTGACGGCTACGGTGCCGTCACTGCCGCTGATCGTGGCGTCCATCATGTCGAAAAAGCTGGCGCTGGGTGCCGCGGCGCTGGTCCTCGACGTGAAGATGGGGAGCGGCGCCTTCTGCAAGAACTCCCGCCAGGCCCGGGAGCTGGCCGAGGCGCTGGTCGGGGTGGCCCGCGCCGCCGGCCTGCCCTGCCGGGCGCTGGTGACGGAGATGAACCAGCCGCTGGGAAGGTACCTGGGGTGTGCGTCGGAGGTGCGCGCGGCGCTGGAGGTGCTGGAGGGGCGGGGGTCGACGCGCCTCAAAGAAGTCACTCTGGCCCTCGCCGCCGCTGGCATGGCCCTGGTGGGTCATGACGAGCATCACGCCCGCCGCGAGCTGGAGCGCGCTCTCGAGGACGGCCGCGCCCGGCGGGAGTGGGACCGCATGGTGGCGGCGCACGGCGGAGACCCGGACCCCCTCCGCCTGCCGCGCCCGACCCAGACGGTGGAGGTGGGCGCAGCTCGGGACGGTTGGGTGACCGCCATCGACGGGGAATCCCTGGGGTGGGTGGCGGTGGCCCTGGGGGCGGGGCGGCGGTTCGCCGGCGACGCGGTGGATCCCGGCGCCGGCCTGGTGGTGCACGTGCGGGCAGGGGACGCCGTCCAGGCGGGCCAGCCGCTGGCGACTCTGGAGCTCGGGGTGCGACCGGTGGATGTCGAAGCTCTGGCGGCCCGCACCGCTGCCGCCTTCACCCTGGGCGAGACGCTGCCAGCGGTCGCGCCGCTGATTGTGGCGTCAGTGGGAGGCGAGTGAGGCGGTGCTGTACCGCCTGGAGGACGTACGGGTCTCCTTCGGTGGCCGCGAGGTGTTGCGCGGCGTCTCGCTCCAGCAGGAGGCGGGGGAGAAGCTGGCCCTGCTGGGGCGCAATGGCAGCGGCAAGACCACCCTGCTGCGCCTGCTGCGCGGCGAGGTGGAGCCCGATGGCGGGGTGCTGGAGCGCTCCCGCACCCTGACCCTGGCCAGCGTGGAGCAGCACTTCGCCTGCGCCCCCACGGTGGGGGTGCTGGAGTCCTGCCTGGAGGCGTTCCCGGGCCTGCTCGCCATCGAGCGCGAGATCGCCGCGCTGGAGAGCGGCCGGGAGGGGGCCGGCGCGGTGGCGGCCCGCCTGCACGAGCTGCACGACGCCCTGGCCCGGCTGGACGGCTACCGCGCCCGGCCCCGGGCGGAGGCGGCCCTGGCCGCCCTGGGGATCGGCCGCGAGATGCTGGGCCGGCCCATCGGCACCCTTTCGGGCGGCGAGCGCACCCGGGTGGCGCTGGCGCGAGCCCTGCTGGCCCCCGCCTCCCTGCTGCTGCTGGACGAGCCCACCAACCACCTGGACCTGCTGGGGGTGGACTTCCTCACCGAGGAGCTGGCGCGACGGGAGGGGGCAGTACTGGTGGTCACCCACGACCGGCAGCTGGTGGACCGCCTGGGTGGGGCGATCCTCGAACTCCACGCCGGTCGGCTGGAGCGCTATCCGGCCGGCTACGAGCGCTACCGCCGGGAGCGCGCCGCCCGCCGCGAGCAGGCGCGCCGGGCATGGGCGCTGCAACAGGAGGAGATCCAGCGTCAGGAGGAGTTCATCCGCCGCAACATCGCTGGGCAGAACACCCGCCAGGCCCAGGCGCGGCAGAAGCTGCTGACCAGGATGGAGCGCCTGGAGCCGCCGGAGCCGGAAGTGCCACCGGTGCGGCTGCGCTGGCCCGAGGCCGCCCGCTCCGGGGATCGGGTGCTGGAGGTGTCCCACCTGGCCGTGGGGTGGGGGCAGCCGCTGCTGGCCGGGGTGTCCTTCGTGCTCCGCCGGGGGGAGCGGCTGGCGGTGGTGGGACGGAACGGCTCGGGCAAGACCACCCTGCTGCGGACCGTGGTGGGCTCGGTACCCGCCCTGGGCGGCAGCATCCGTTTCGGCGCCGGGGTGGCGCCGGGGGTGTACGACCAGGAGAGCGCCGAGACCGGGGGGGAGGCCAGCGTGCTGGAGGGGCTGCTGGCCTGCCGCCCCGACTGGGCCCCCGCCGACGCCCGCGCCTGGGCTGGCCGCTTCGGCTTCTCCGGCGAGGCGGCCGAGGCGCCCCCCCACACCATGTCGGGGGGGGAGCGAGCCCGGGCCACCCTGGCCAGGCTCCTGGCGCAGGCGCCCAACCTCCTGATTCTGGACGAGCCCACCAACCACCTGGACATCCCCACCTGCGAGGCGCTGGAGGAGGCCCTCCTCGACTACCCCGGCGCGGTCCTGGTGGTCAGCCACGACCGCCGCCTGCTCTCCCGGGTGGCCACCGGCGCCCTGCTGCTGGCCGGGGGGCAGGCGCACCTCTGCCAGTCGGTGGAGGAGGCCTTCGAACGGCTGGGGCTGAGGCGGGAGGCGGTGGTGGAGAGGCGGGAGTCGCCCCCCGCGGCGCGCCGCTCGGCCCTGGAGGAGGAACGCCGGCGCCTCAGGCGGGACGCCGCCCGCGCCCGCCAGCGCGCTGAAGAGCTGGCCGCTGCGGTCCAGGCGGGGCAGGACCGCCTCAGAGACATCGACGCGCTGCTCTGCTCGCGAGAGGTCTTTTCGGACCCGGCGCGGGCCGGCGCCCTGGCCGCCGAGGCCGAGGAGCTGCGGCGCCACCTGGAGGAGCTCCTGGAGGCCTGGACCGAGGCGGAGGAGGACGCCGAGGCCCTGGAGGCCCGCCTGACCACCTTGTCGGCCGCTGATTCGTAGGCTCGGCAGGGTAAGCGGCCGGGCGGGGGAGGGTGCGCGGCTCGACCTTGGCGAGGAAGTGGTATTGATGCAAAGAAATTGCCCGCCACCGGCGACGGTGGCGGGCCGGAATGGAATGGGATGTTCGGGAGGCGCTACAGCACCGCCTCCATGGGTGCCATCTCGCCGGCGCGAATGGCCACCGCCTTGGCGGTGACGCCGGGCAGCACCCGATAGGCGAAGTGAATGGCCAGCTGCACCTTGTTGTGATAAAAGGCGGCCTCGCCGTCGTCCTCGATGACGGCGCGGCAGGCCTTCTTGTCGTTGGCGTCCACCCCCCTGGCGGCGAGGATGGCAGCCAGCTTCTCGCGGGCCACGATGGCCTGCTCCAGGAGGAAGTGGGCGCCCAGCACGTCGCCCACCATGTCCAGCAGCGGCACGGAGTTGAGCAGCACCACCATCATCGCGTCGGGGCGCTTGCCCAGGCCCTTGGAGAGGTCCTCGATCTGCTTCAGAGCCGCCGCCAGCATCCAGGCGGGTTCCATCAGCTGCGGGTCGTTGCGCAGCTTCTTGAAGGTTCCCTCCGCCTTGCCCAGGAGGTCGCGGATGGGCTTGCCTCCCTTCAAGGGCAGCTTGCGGGCGACGAAGTCCAGGGCCTGGATGCCGTTGGTGCCCTCGTAGATGGAGGCGATCTTGGCGTCGCGCAGGTACTGCTCGGCGGGGTACTCCATGGTGTAGCCGTAGCCGCCGTAGACCTGCAGGCACCACTCGGTGACGCGGAAGCCCCAGTCGGAGGCCCACGCCTTGCAGATGGGGGTGAGCACGTCGACGTAGGACTGGTAGCGCTCCGCCTCCTCCCCCTCGCTCAGCCGGCTCATGTCGATGTAGTAGGAGGTCTGCATGAGCAGGGCCCGCATGGCGTGCACGTAAGCGTTGGAGGTGAAGAGCATGCGGCGCACGTCGGGGTGCTCGATGATGGCGACCTGGGGCGCGTCGGCGTCCTTGAGCTTGGAGTAGTGGCGCCCCTGCAGGCGGGTCCTGGCGTACTCCAGCGCCGCCTGGTAGGCCGCCGCGGCGAGTGCAGCCCCCTGCAGCCCCACCTCGATGCGGGCGGGGTTCATCATGTGGAACATCAGCTTCATGCCTTCCTGCTCCTGGCCCAGCAGGAAGCCCTCGCAGGCGTCATTCTGCCCGAACACCAGCGAGCAGGTGGGTGACCCGTGGATCCCTAGCTTGTGTTCGATGTTGGAGCAGGCCACGTCGTTGAACTCGCCGAGGGAGCCGTCGGGGTTGACGCGGTACTTGGGCACCACGAACAGGGACAGTCCCTTGGTGCCCGGCTCGGCGTCGGGGGTACGGGCCAGCACGGCGTGGATGATGTTCTCGGTGAGGTCCTGATCCCCGGAGGTGATGAAGATCTTCTCCCCCTGGATCAGATAGCGGCCGTTGGGCTGCTTGATGGCGCGGGTCTTGGAGGCGCCCACGTCGGAACCAGCCTGGGGCTCGGTGAGGCACATGGTGCCCGCCCACTGCCCCGAGTACATGCGCTCACAGAACAGCTGGCGCATCTCGTCGGTGCCGAACTTCTCCACCAGATACCCGGCGCCCCGCGTCAGCAGGGCGGTGAGCGACAGCGACATGTTGGAGCCGAAGAAGAACTCGTTGACCGCCGTGCCTATCACCTCGGGTAGCCCCATGCCGCCGTACTCGGGGTTGTTGATGCAGCCGATCCAGCCGCCCTCCTTGATCTTCTGGTAGGCGTCGTGGAAGGAGGGCGGGAGGTAGACCTTGCCGTTTTCCCAGCGCGCTCCGACGCGGTCTCCTTCGATGTTGGCGGGTCCCAGCACCTCCTGGGACAGCTTGAGCGCTTCCTGCAGGACCATCTGGACCGAATCGGGGTCCCACTCGGAGAACCTTTCGTGTGCGAGCAGCTCCCGCGTCGGAAGCCACTCGAAGAGCTGAAACACCACGTCCCGCATATCAGCCTGGTACGCCACGATGTCCCTCCTTCCCGTTCTGTCGCGCCTCCGAGGCAGCTCGAATGAACGCTCATTCATTTTGGATTGCCCTTTCGAAGAATGCAAGGGGTGGAGCCCGGGTCGGTAGGTTTCGCCGTGGAGCGGGCAGCGGGGCGGAGCCGTGAACGTCACGAACCTGGGTGATAATCCACCAGGAGGTGGAGATGCGCGCAGCGCGGGCGGTGATCACCGGAGGGGCGGGTTTTCTGGGTTCGCATCTGTGCGAGAAGCTGCTGGGTGAGGGCATGGAGGTGGTGTGCATCGACAACCTCCTCACCGGGTCGCTGAGCAATATCGAGCACCTGTTCGGCCGCAAGGGCTTCGTGTTTCTCCATTACGACGTCACCAACTATCTCCACGTCCCGGGCGCAGTAGATTTTGTGCTGCACTTCGCCTCTCCTGCCTCGCCCATCGACTACCTGGAACTGCCCATCCAGACCCTCAAGGTGGGCTCGCTGGGTACCCACAAGGCGCTGGGGCTGGCCAAGGCCAAGGGCGCTCGCTTCCTGCTGGCCTCCACCTCGGAGGTGTACGGCGATCCGCTGGTGCACCCGCAGCCGGAGTCGTACTGGGGCAACGTCAACCCGGTGGGTCCCCGGGGGGTGTACGACGAGGCGAAGCGCTTCGCCGAGGCCATGACCATGGCCTACCATCGTTTTCACGGTCTGTCGACCCGGATCGTGAGAATCTTCAACACCTACGGGCCGCGCATGCGGGCCAACGACGGCCGCGTGGTGCCGGCCTTCATCTCCCAGGCGCTGGCGGGCGAGCCGCTGACGGTGTTTGGCGATGGCTCGCAAACCCGCTCGTTTTGCTATGTTGACGACCTCATCGAGGGGATCGTGCGGGTGCTGCTGGGTGAGGTCTCGGAACCGGTGAACGTCGGCAACCCGGCGGAGATGAGCGTTTTGCAGTTCGCCGAGGCGATCATCCAGCTCACCGGCTCACCCTCTCGCATCGAGTATCGGCCGCTGCCGATCGACGATCCCAAGGTGCGCCAGCCAGACATCACCCTGGCGTACACCCGCCTGGGATGGCGCCCCAGGGTGCCGCTGCAGGAGGGGTTGCGGCGCACCATCGAGTACTTCGCAGCGCGGCGCTAGCCCTCACCCGCCTCGCGTGCCGCCCGCCGCCGGCGCTTTTCGATCGCCCGGCGTACTGCCAGGTAGGTCAGAACCCCCCCTATGGGAGAGGTGATGCCGGCGCCGGCAAACCAGGCGTACAGCAACGGGCGCAGCGCCGAGGCGTGTTCCCTCCAGGCACTGACCGAGAGGAGGAGGCCGTGGTCGGGCAGGGCCACCTCGGAAATCCCGGCGCCGGTGATCCAGGCACCGAGGCTGACGGCGGCGGCGAAGTACGGCGGCAGCGTCCACGGGTTGATCAGCAAGGTCCCGAGCAAGACGTCGATCTTGTTGAGACGAAAGGCGAAGGCGAGGACCAGGGCGAGGCCGGTGTGGAGGCCCAGCAGGGGCGACAGACTCACCGCCACCCCCACCGCCCAGGCTGCCGCCAGCCGACCGGCGGATTCGTCGGCGCCCACCAGCCGGCGGAGGCGGGCGCGCGCGGCCCGGGCGAAGGCTCTCACGAGCTTTCTGGCCGAGGAGGGAGGAGGGCCGCGGCGAGCACCTCGTCCGCCTCGCGCACGAAGTGGAAGCGGAGTTGTCGTCGCACCGAACCGGGCAGCTCGGTGAGGTCGCGCTCGTTCTGATGGGGCAGGCACACCTCGCGGATCCCGGCGCGCAGTGCCGCCAGCACCTTCTCCTTGATGCCACCCACGGGCAGGACCTCTCCCCGCAGGGTGATCTCCCCGGTCATGGCGAGGTCGCGCCGCACCGGGCGGCCAGACGCGGCGGAGGCCATGGCGCAGAGGATGGTCACCCCCGCGGAGGGGCCATCCTTGGGGATGGCGCCGGCCGGCACGTGCACGTGCAAGGAGCGTTCATCGAAGAACGTGGGAGCGATGTCCAGGTGCTGGGCGCGCGAGCGCAGGTAGGACAGGGCCGCCTGGGCCGATTCCTTCATGACTTCCCCCAGGTGACCGGTGAGCCGCAGCTCACCCTTGCCGGGAAGCGCAAGCGCCTCCACGTGCAGCACGTCGCCCCCCACCGAGGTCCACGCCAGCCCGGTGGCGACGCCGATGCGATCCTCGTGCAGCTGGCTGTCGGCGAGGAAGCGGACGGGGCCGAGCAGCTTCTCGATCCTCGCCGGGGTGACGCGCATGCGGGCAGGCTTGCCCTGCGCCAGGCGCATGGCCGCCTTGCGGCACACCGCGCCGATCTCCCGCTCCAGGTTGCGCAGGCCAGCCTCGCGCGTGTAGGAGCGGATGAGGTGCAGCAAGCCGGCCTCCGTGAAGACCACGTGGTCGGGGGGCAAGCCGTTTTCGGAGAATTGCTTGGGGAGCAGATGGCGGCGCGCGATGGCGACCTTCTCCTCCTCGGTGTAGCCGGAGAGGCGGATCACCTCCATGCGGTCCAGGAAGGCCGGGTGGATGGGTTCGGTGATGTTGGCAGTGGCGACGAAGAGGACGCGGGACAGATCGAAGGCGACATCCAGATAGTGATCGCGGAAGGTGGAGTTTTGCTCGGGGTCGAGCACCTCCAGGAGGGCAGCGGCGGGGTCGCCCCGGTAGTCGGCCCCCAGCTTGTCGATCTCGTCGAGCATGAAGACCGGGTTGCAGGTGCCGGCCTGGTTGATCCCCTGGATGATGCGCCCCGGCAGGGCCCCCACGTAGGTGCGGCGATGGCCGCGGATTTCCGCCTCGTCGCGCACTCCCCCCAGGGACAGGCGCACGAACTTTCTCCCCAGCGCCCGGGCCATGGACTTTCCCAACGACGTCTTGCCCACCCCGGGGGGGCCGACGAAGCAAAGGATTGGCCCCTTGGAGTCCGCCTTGAGGGAGCGCACGGCGAGGAACTCCAGCAGCCGCTCCTTGATCTTCTCCAGGTCATAGTGGTCCTCATCGAGAACGCGCCGGGCGTTCTCGAGATCGAGGTTGTCCTCGGAGAGGATCCCCCAGGGCAACCCGGTCAGCCAGTCCAGATAGGTGCGGATCACCCCTGCTTCGGCCGATTCGGGGTTGGTGGAGCGCAGCCGCCGGATCTGTTTCTCGGCCTCCGCTCGCGCCTCCTCGGAGAGGTTCTTGGTCGCCAGGGCTTCCCGATAGCGGAGCACTTCCCTTTCCACATCGTCGCTCTCCCCCAGCTCCCGCTGAATGGTGCGGAGCTGCTGGCGCAGGAGGAACTCGCGGTGGGACTTGTCCATCTCTCCCTGCACCTGGGAGGAGATCTGCCGCTGCACCTCCAGCAGCGCCAGCTCGTGCTCCAAGAGCTCGGCGACGATCTTGAGACGGTCGACCAGGTTCGAGGCCTCCAGCACGCGCTGGGCGTCGGCCACCTTGAGGCTCAGGTTGGAGGCCACCAGGTCAGCCAGCCGGGCACCGTCGTCGAGCGAGGAGGCGATCAGCAACACTTCTGGAGAGATGGACTTTCCGAGCTCGGCCGCCTTCTCGAGGTTGGCCCGAATGGTGCGGATGAACGCCTCGGTCTGGAGGTCGCCGTGATCGGTGGAGGGCTCCTCCACCCGGGCGATGCGGGCGCGCAGGAAGGGCGTCTCCTGGATGAAGTACTCCACGCGGGCACGGGCCAGGCCCTGGACGAGGATGCGGATGCGGTCGTCCGGGAGTTTGATCATGCGCACGATGGCCGCCACCGTGCCGACCTGGTAGAGGCCGTCGGCGCCGGGTTCCTCGTCGGCAGGGTTCTTCTGGCCGAGCAGCAGGATCAGGCGGTTTTCGGCCAGCGCCTGGTCCACCGCTGCCACCGAGCGCTCCCGACCCACCGACAGGGGCACCATGACGAAGGGAAACAAAATGGCATCCTTCAGCGCCATGGCCGGGAGAACCTCGGGGATGGAGACGCCCTCCTCGGAGACACGAGGTCCGTTGGTGTCTTTCTCGCTCATGGTTCCTCTTCGCGAATGGGCACGGTCACCACCTCGCGGTCCTCGTCGCCGCGGGGGAGGATGATTTCCAGCACTCCTGCCTCGAGCCGGGCTGTCACCTGTTCCCGAATGATCCCCGGGGGCAGGCGAATCTCCAGAAAGAATCCGCCGTGGTTGCGTTCGGCGCGGTGACAGTGGGCGGCAGCCTGGCGGTCAGCGGTGGCAAACCGGCGGCCGGCAAGCCGCAGACGGTTGCGGGTGAGGGTGAGCCGCAGATCGCCGCGGGTGACGCCGGGCACATCGATACGCACGGCGAGGCGGTCGGGCAGTTCGATCAGGTCCACCGGCGGAGTCCAGGCGGCCGCTCGTTGCTCCGGCGGGCTGGCGAGAAGGGCGAGCAGCTCGTCCAGCTGACGCGCCAGAGCGGCCAGTTCCCAGCCTGCAAGTGCTCGATTCATTGCTTCTTCCTCCGCCTTTTCAGGCGCAGCTTGCGGAGTTCCACGAGGAACTCGTCCACGTCCTCGAAGCGACGGTACACCGAGGCGAAGCGGACGTACGCCACCTGGTCCAGCTCGCGCAGCCGCTCCATGAGGATGTGGCCGATCTCCTCCGAGCTGATCTCGCGCTCGTCCTTGCGACTCAGGGCGGCCTCCACCGCCTCGGCGCTCGCCTCCAGGTCCTGCAGCGAGACGGGCCGCTTCTCGCAGGCGCGCAGCAGGCCGGCGAGGACCTTGCCCCGGTCGTAGGGTTCGCGTCGGCCGTCGCGCTTGACCACCAGGGCGGGAACCTCCTCGATCCGCTCGTAGGTGGTGAACCGTCGGGCGCACGCGGTGCACTCCCGCCGTCGGCGGATCTGACTTGCGGCGGCCAGCTCCCGAGAATCCACCACGCGGTCTTCCCCATGCCCGCAGTAGGGGCAGCGCACCCTCACTCCTCCCGGCGGGCGGCGAGCTCGGCTGCCGCCGAAGGGCGAAAACCGACCGACGCCATGTAGCCGAGACCGGCCACGGTGATGGGGAAGAAACACACGGCGTGGTGGACGATGGCGAAGGCGGTGGCGGTGGCCAGATCCACGCCCAGCAGGGTGGCGAGGGCGAACTGGATGGCGGCATGGAAGGAGCCCACCCCCGCCGGGGTCGGCACCGCCAGGCCGATGACGCTGACGCCGATGACCACGGCCGAGACAGGAAAACCCAGCGACAACCCGAACCCCCTCGCCAACAGGTCGATCTGCAGGATCGCGGTGCCCCACACCGCAGCACTCCAGGCCGAGAGCAGCGCCAGCCGCCTGAGGCTGCGCACCGCCTCGAGACCGTCCAGCAGGTGGTCGAGAAAGCGCTCTGCCCGCTCCCGCCAACGCTTTGGCGCCAGGCGCGCGGTGGCTGGCACGGCGGTTCGTCGGAAACGCAGGAGCACCAGTACAGCAGCAAACGCCGCCGCGAGTCCCAGGGCGGCTGCGAAGGCGGT
>JABRVY010000316.1:0-3776 GCA_039961755.1 Acidobacteriota bacterium
TACAAGCCCGGTCATCCGGTGCTTGCCGATGTCCACCTGGAGCTGCGCCGCGGGGAACGGCTGGGCCTGGTGGGCCCCAACGGCAGTGGCAAGACCACCTGCCTGCACCTCATCGTGGGCCTGTTGCTCCCCCAGGCGGGGGTGGTATGGGCCTTCGGGCGAGAGAGGACGCGGGAGCGCGACTTTGCCGAGGTGCGGGCGCGCGTCGGTCTGGTGTTTCAAAACCCGGATGACCAGCTCTTCTGCCCCACCGTGCTGGAGGATGTCGCCTTCGGGCCGTTGAACCTGGGGTGGCCACGGGAGAAGGCGCTGGCGGCGGCGGCGGGCGCGCTGGCTCTGGTGGGGTGTGGCGAGCTGGGAGGGCGGGTGACGCACCATCTGTCCCACGGGGAGAAGCGCCTGGTGGCCCTGGCCACGGTACTGGCCATGGAGCCCGAGGTGCTGCTGCTCGACGAGCCCACCAACGGCCTCGACGAGGTCTCCTGCGAACGCGTGGGCGAGATCCTGGCCGCCCTGCCCCAGGCCATGATCCTGGTCTCCCACCAGCGCGACTTCCTCCAGCCGCTGGTGCATCGCCGGCAATCCCTGGGCTCCACCCCTCTCGCCGGCGCGGCGGGGTGAGCGCGTGGGCCAGGCCGAGGGATCGCGCGAGTCGGTTTGCGCAGCGGGGCAAGGGGAATGATAGCTGGCTAGGGGAGCCACGGCAGGAAGGTAAAGATGGCGATACCAGGTGCCGGCGGGTGGGTAGGGTAAGATCACTTCAGCACGTGGAGGACGCGCCTCAACCCCCAGGACGCCTGCCGCGCGCCTCGGCCTTCGGACCGATGGCCGCGGTTGTCCTGCTCTGCCCGACAGGGGCGGTGGCCGCCGATGATCTGTTTCACCAGGCCAGCGGAGCGGACGTCGCCGCCCTGGTGACGTGGGTCCTGGTGGCGCTGGGGTTTTCCTTTCTGTGCTCGGTCTCCGAGGCCGCCCTGCTGAGCACCACGCCGGCCTACATTGCCGCCCTGGGCGAGCGCCACCCCCGGCAGGCCGCGCGCCTCAAGCGGGTGCGCCAGGACGAGCTGGGGCGCTCCCTGGCCGGCATCCTGACCCTCAACACCATCGCCAACACTGCCGGGGCTGTGGGGGCCGGCGCCAAGGCGGCGGTGGTGTTCGGCTCCTTCTGGGTGGGGGTGTTTTCGGCCGCCCTCACCCTGGCCATCCTCTTCCTCTCGGAAATCATCCCCAAGACCCTGGGGGCGCTGCACTGGCAGGCTCTGGCCGCGCCTGTCGCGCTGTTCGTGCGTGGTCTGGTGGTTGCCCTGTATCCCCTCATTCTCGTGGCCGAAGGGGTGACCCGCTCCATCTCCCGCAACGCCCCGGCCCAGACTTTCAGTCGGGAGGAGTTTCTGGCCATGGCCGGCTTGGGGGAGCGGGCGGGGCAGCTGAACGAACAGGAGTCGCGGATCCTCAGGAATCTGTTCCGCTTCGGTGTGTTGAAGGCCAGGGACATCATGACCCCGCGCCCGGTGATCCAGGCCCTGCCGGATCACCTCACCGTGGCGGAGGCGGTGGCCCGGCACGCGCAGACCCCCTTCACCCGCCTGCTGCTCTACCGGGGCGAGATTGACCAGGTCACGGGATTCGTGATCAAGGACGAGATCCTGCTGGCCCAGGCCCAGGGGCGGGGTGATCTGCCGGTGACCGCCCTGGCGCGGGAGGTCAAGAGCGTTGGCGTGGGCATGCCGCTGTCCGACCTTTTGGAGTTTCTCCTCCGGGAACGCGTGCACATCGTTCTGGTGGTGGGAGAGTACGGCGAGGTCAAGGGGCTCGTCACCCTGGAAGACGTGGTGGAAACCCTGCTGGGCATGGAAATCGTGGACGAGGTGGACACGGTGGAGGACCTGCAGGCCCTGGCGCGTCAGCGCTGGGCCGCCCGCGCCCGCGCCCTGGGCCTGGACGTGGAGGCTCCCCTGCCAACGCCGTCGTCCCAGGGGTGAGGCTCGGCGCTGGTGGGAGCTGAAAACCCTCTGACGCTTGGGTGGGTCAGAAAGGCAAGGGTGAGCGTGTTCTCTCCCCCCGGCCTCGCCGTCGTTCACCCGCTCTCCTAGCGCCGATCCCGGCCCCCTCGGCGGCGGCGGTCGACCTCTCCTCGGGGTTCCTCCGGCAGCACCGCGAAGAGGTAAACCGTCGCAAGCTGGCGCTCCGGATCGCTGATGGCCTGCTTCCCCGGGGTGCGCGCCGCCTCCCTCTGCATCTCGGCGGCAATTCGCTGCCACCCCCGGGCGTCCTCTCGTTCCGCTACGATGGTGGAGGCTCCATGGCACTGCAAGCAGCGGTCGACGACAGCCCGGCGTCCCTCGGCCACCGAGGGAGGCACGGGGGAGTGCAGAAGCATGGCTGCAGGTACCACCCCCAGGCCAGCAGCCAGGACGGTGGTTCCGGCGAGGGTGCCACCCACCCAGGGGAGGCGGTGGCCGAAGCGGCGCCAACGTCGAATGATGACGATTTTCATGGAGAGCAGGAGTGCCACCAGGAGCCCGAGTGTCCCGTGCACCACAGCCACCGCCGATGCCTCACGGAACTCCCACAGCCGGGGAATCATCTCCCCCAGCAGCACGGCCAGACAGAAGAGAAACACGTACCCCAGGGTGCGGTGGAGGTTGACGAAGGGGCGCGGCGCGGTGGATACCCCATGGGGGTCGCGGCCGGTCGGGTCTGGCTGCATGGGGAAGCGCCACAGCCAGGCCATGAGTGCGGTGTTCACAACGGCGATGCCCGTCATGGCCACGGCCAGCGCGAGGGCAGATCCCGGACCAAGGTCCATCATTATCATTATCCCTTGGCCCTTCGGTCTCCCCGCAGCCGGTCGCTGCTCTCCTTGAGTAACCTTCCCCTGAAGGTCCCCTGCGGAGTGACGACGGGAAGTCTGGCCGTCAGGAGAGCGTTGAGCGAGGAGGAAAGGTAGCCGGATCTGGAGGAGGTGCAGACCGTGACCCCTGACTTCGCGACCGCCCTGAGAGACATCCGCTGTGCAGGCCTGCAATGGGAGATGGCTACCACCCGCAAGGTGATTGCCGCCATCCCCGAGGCGGGCAGGGACTACCGTCCAGACTCCAAGTCCCGGAGCGCCCTGGAGCTGGCCTGGCACATCGTGGCCAGCGAGGTGCAGATGCTCCACGAGACGGCGGAGATGAAGTTCTCCATGGACGACCGCTACGGCCCCATGCCGGACAGTGTGGCCGGGGTGCTGGCGTTCTACGACCAACACTTCCCCCGGGCCCTCGAGGCGGCCCGGGCCATGAGCGGCGAGCAACTCGCCACTCCGGTGGACTTCTTCGGGGCCTTCAACTACCCGGCGGTGGTGTACCTGGCCTTCGCCGAGAGCCACTCCATTCACCACCGCGGCCAGCTGTCCGCGTACCTGCGCGCCGCCGGCGGCAAGGTCCCCGCCATCTACGGCGGCAGCGCCGACGAGCCCTGGTCACCCCCGGCGTAGCCCCATGTTGGCGCATCCGGCGGGCGACCGCTTTCTGCTCAGCCCCTTCTTCCTCGACCGACCAGAGCCGGGACTTGGCCACCTGGCGGGGGAGGGGTGGGGGGTGAACGCCCCCGCCCTGCCGGCCGCCGGGCAGCTGGAGCGCCTGGCCGTCTTTCACCGGGGGATCGCTCCCTGGGTGGCCGAGGTCCTGGCGACGGGCGGGCGCCCGGTGCTGCTGGCCGGCGACTGCTGCGCCGCCATCCCCGTCCTCGCCGGCCTGCAGCGGGCGGGGGTGGAGCCACTGCTGCTGTGG
>JABRVY010000317.1:0-6778 GCA_039961755.1 Acidobacteriota bacterium
TGGTGACTTCGTAACAGTAGTAGACGGTGGTCCCCGCCGGAACGGTGATGGCATCAGTGGTCGCACAGACGGCCGGCGCCGTGCCCACGGTCTTGGCCAGGGAGATGCTGGCGGTCAATGCGGTGACGGTGACATCGTGAGAGGCGGTCGCCGAGCCACAAACGTTGGAGACCTCGAGGGTCACCCCATAAGTGCCGCCGGCAGCGTAGGTGTGGTCCACCGGGTTGCCGCTGCCCCCGCTGCTGTCACCGAAGGTCCAGCTGTACGTCAGCGGCGCGGTGCCGGTCGCGCTGCCGGTGAAGGTCACCGTCTGACCCGCAAGGGGGCTCGGCGGATTCCAGGAGAAGTCGACGCTGGAGGGCGGCGTGCACGTCGGACAGGCGATGGCCTTCCACGACTCGAACGGCGCCGGCGACAGCGAACCCGAGCCGACCGTGCCACCCGCGGTCCAGAAGCCCTGGAAGGTGGGATCACCGAACGAGCCCTGGGGCGGGCCGAGCGAGCCGCCCTGCGAGGTATTGAGGGGGACGTTCAGGTTGGTCCAAGTGTTGGTTGGGACGTCGTACTTCCAGGTGGCGTTCTGCGGCACCCAGCCGACGAGCCCGCCAATGGAGTAGATTTCGCCGGTGTTGGGGTTTTCTACTATGAGCGGGGTCTTGTGGTACGGCAGGTCAGCCAGGGTAGTCCAGGTGTCGGCAACGGGATCGAAAGCGTACCACCCGTAGTAGGCGCCGAAGTGGCCGCCGGCGAAGAGCTTGCCCCAGAAGGTGCTGCCCACGCTGCCGCCCAGATCAAAGCCGTAGCCGCCCTGCAGCGGGCAGGAGGTCTTGGTGGCCCAGACATCCGCGACGGGGTCGTACTCGTAGGTTGGGCAGTCGGTGGGGAAGGACGAACTGCCGCTGCCGCCAGCCGAGTAGAGCTTGCCCGCCACCACGCCGCCGGCCGGGCCGCCACGGGCCGTCGGCAGCGCCGCACCGGTGCTCCAGGTATCGGTGGCGATGTCGTAGATCTGCAGGTCGGTGTAGCCGATGAAGTTGATGTCGAAGCCACCGGCCATGTAAAACTTGTTGCCGATCAGGCCGTACGCCGTTCCCATCCGCGGGTTGGGCATCGGCGCCTTCGAAGTCCACGTGGCCGTGGCGATGTTGTAGCACCAGTGCGCGCCGGAGACAACGATAGAGCCTGTCGGTCCGGTGAGGCCCCCCACGACGCAGACGTTGCCGTCGTAGTAGTAGGAACCGCCCCAGTAGAGGCTGGGATCGCTGCCGACCGCCTTGTTGACCCAGGCCGTGTCCATGCCGCCCGCGAAGGCAGTCGTCGTGACGGTAGCGCTGCCGGTCGCGCCGCTGCCCTGCGCCGTGCCGGTCACGGTGGCGGCGTCGGTACTGCCAGGAACCGCGCTCCACGGCACGTTCACGGTGACCTGCACCTGGCCGGTCTCGTTCGGGCCGAGGAGCAGCGACGTGGGCACCACGTTCGTCGGCCAGAGGTTGCCGGACCGGGTGATGCTGATCGTGTCGGAGACGAGGCTCACGTTCTTGACGTTGAGGGTGTAGGTCGTGCTGCTGCCCGGGCAGGCGCTGCCGCTCTGGGTCGGCCAGACCTGGACCATGGGCTGCCCGCAGATATCCTGGATGGTCACGTCGTCCAGGTAGAAGTTGTTGCCGTACCCGCTGATGCCCAAGAAACCGACCATCACGCTCGGCGCTCCACCCAGGCCGGTCAAGGTGACGACGTGGTAGCCCCACCCCGGGGTCGAGAACGCGGGGTCATAGCGCATGATCGGCGCCCCCACGTTCGTCCAGGTCGCCCCGCCGTCGGTCGAAACCTGGACCTGGAGCTGATCGGCGCTGCTGGCGTACCCGGTGTCGTGCGACATCCAGAAGGTGACGCGGGGGTTGTTCACCTGCGTGAAATTGAGCGCCTGGCTCGCCAGCCGCGCCGACGCGCCGGCCGAGGCATTGAAGGAGTTGAACTTGGCCATGTACGAGCCGCCGTGCGGGGTGATCGTCGGGTTGGTGCCAGCGCTCTCCCGGGTCCAGTCGGGGTCGGTGCCGGGGTCGTTGACGATCGTCTCGGTCCAGCCGGGCGGCGGGACACTGACCTCGAAGCCTTCGGTCAGCAGATCGTTGATCATGCTCGTGATGAGCGTGCTGGCCGACTTGGTGACGGGGCCGCCGACGACGGCCGGGTCGGAGATGGTCGCCTGGTTCTCGATGAGCTGGCCGCATGCCGCGCCGTCGGTGTCGACCGAAAAGCTCACGGTGACCGTGGCGCCCACCGCGACCGTGCCGTTCCAGGTGACGTTGGTGCCGTCGAAGCCGCAGGTGCCCGCCGAGCACGTCACGTCGGCGTTGTAGGTGGTGCCGGCCGGGATCGGGTCGACCATCGTCGCCGCCGTGGCGTCGGCGGTACCAGAGTTGATGATGGTGACGGTGTAGGCGATCGAACTGCCGAGGCTCACCTGCGCCGGAGCGGTCTTGGACGAGGTCACGAAGCTCGGGGAAGGCGCGATCGGCGTCCAGTCCCAGGTCAGGCCGGAAGGCGGGAGATAGGTGGTGCTCAGGGTCACTGTGGCGTTGTTGAGCGTGCCGGCGACGGTGTTGGTCCAGCCGGTGCTGCTGGAGCGGTTGTTGAAATCGGTGTTCGATGCGCCGCGCAGGCCGACCTGCGGCGATCGGCTGGTGGCGTTCTTGCTGAAGTCGCCATAGACGATCCGCACCACGTTGCTGGTCTCGTGGAGGCGAATCTGGAAGTTGTAGGCGTCGCCGGTGGCGGAGTAGTTGCGGAAGTTCTTGTACTGAATCACGAACACCCGGTCGGGCGACGTACCCAGCGTCTCGTAGCGGATCTCGCTGTTGCTGGTGCCCGTCTGCAGGTCCATGCCCAGCGCCGAGATGACGTTGTTGGTGGTCCCGGTGCTGAGGGGCGCGTAACTGCTGGTGACGGACGTCCCCATGGCGATGAAGCCGTTGCACTGGATGCTCACTGCCGTATAGGCCGTCCCGTCATAGGTGAACGAAAAGGGAAGCGAGTTGTTGTTGTAGCTGGTGTCGTCGCAAGAGGTGGTGAGCACCGTGCCGCCGGTGATCTCGGTGTAGGTGCCCGTCGTCTGGCTCCAGAGGTAACCGGTCGCCACGGCATTGATCCCGGCCGGGAAGTTGAGCGGAAGCCCCGGCTTGTCGTTGGGCGGCTCCTTCCCGGGCGGCAGTTCGCTCGGTTTGACTAGCGCCGGGGTGACCTCGTTCGACCCAGGGGGACTGTGCATCGCGGCCCTGGCCGGTGGACCAAGCGATCCGCCGACCGCGCTGCCGGCGATGATCAGAAAAAGGCACACGAATAACCTCGGGTTGGGCAGATACCACACGCGCTTTCGCATCCTCTCCTCCTCGTTACCCGGCGACATTGTAGCTCCGCTTGTCAAGATCGAGCAACAGGAGCGTGTATGTTTCTCTCCTGAGACGCTTTCATTGCCTCATGCGTCCGGGGGAGGCGCGCTCGCCGCTGACCGCGGCAGCGCGGGCAGCGACGAGCCCACCACACTCCCAAAGGAGCGGCCCAGTCAAGCTCGAGTCGCGTTTCGAAAACTGCTTGATGGTGCGACCAGGACTGGCGAACCGAGGGCCGTCACCGGGTCAGCTCCCGCTCCCAGCCGAGGACCACCCGGACTTCCACGCTGCCGGGAACGGCCGGCTGGATGACCACGAAGCTTGCGCCGTCGGACATCAGGTCGAAGGCGCCACGTCCGACGAACTCGAATCCGGCCAGAACGACCTCCGGCCGGCCCACCACCGGCTCGCCGCCCTGGCCATCGAAATCCACCCCCATCACCCGACGGAACTGAGCAAAGTACAGACGTTTCCCGTCCCGCGACCAGATCGGCCACTCGCCCCCCACCGACGAGATCTGCATCCGCCCGCCGTGCTCGACGCCGCGGACGTACACCTCCTGCCGGCCGCTCTCGTCCGACACGTAGGCAATCCACCGGCCATCCGGCGAAAACGCGCCGTCTCCCTCGAAGGCCGGCGTCGCCAGCAGGGGCTGCGGCTCCCCGCCGTCCCCGCTGAGCAGCCAGAGGTCCGAGCCGGTGCCCAGGGTCGACTGCTCGAAGAGGAGCGTGCTGTCCACCGGGGAGAAGGAACTGGGGTATGGCACCGACAACGAGGTCGACAGGCGATCCCCGCCCCAGCCCAGCAGTTCCCTGGCCTCGCCGCTGCCGTCCACCAGCTGACTGAAGATCCCGCGCACCCCCAGGCGGACATCCTCCCGGCCAAAGGCCACGGCGCGGCCGTCCGCCGTCCACACCGGCTGGTGGTTATCGCCACCCTGGGTGAGCGGAGTCAAGGTCTGGCGCTGCAGGTCCAGGACCCAGATGCGGCATTCCTCGCCGATCTCCCGCACCGCCACGAATCGGCCTCCCGGCGAGCTGCGCGGCTGGAACCAGGTGCCCCGCCGCTCGACGAGCGTGGTCACGGTGCCGTCGAAACCCGCCCGTACCAGGCGACGCTCGCCCTCCCCACCGCCGCTGGCGACGTAGACCAGCGAGCCGTTGGCGGAGAGGGCGTAACTCTGCACGGGCTCGTTACTGATGCCCTCGACTAGCGGCACGGGGGGCCCGAGGGGTGCCGTGCCGGCGCGATTCATGGGGACGGCCACCAGCCTGGTGTAGTAGCTGTCCAGCGCCACCAGCGACCCGGAGACCAGCAGCCGGCCATCTGCCAGGCCGCTGTGGAGCCGGATCCGCCTGCCCCCGGCGAGATCCACGCGGTCGATGTGCTGGTTGCGGGGCCCCCGGCCCACGGCGGTGAACACGACGTGGTCCCCGTCCGGGGTGAAGCGAGGCCAGCGGTGCCCCAGCTCCGTCCCATCCAGGGTCGTCAGAGGCTGCGGTTCGCCCCCCACCGCCGGCACCGTGAACAGCCCGGTGAGGGTCGCTGGCTCCCGCCAGAAACCGGAAGAAAAAACGATGGTGTCGTCCCGCCCCCAGTCGGCGGTGGGAAACGGACTGCGGCTCCACGGATCGAAGCGCACCCGCCCGGCAAGACTCGCGATGCCCCGCGGGCTTCCCCCGGCCACCGGCACCTTGCGCAACTCGGTGCGGGTGAAGTAGCCCAGCCACTGGCCGTCGGGGGAGAAGAAGGGGGCGGTTGCGCCTTCAGTGCCGGGCAGTGCCACGGCATCGTAGGCGTCCAGGTTCCTGACGGCCAGGGTGGTTCCCCGGTCGAGCCCCTGGACGAAGGCGAGGCGGCGCCCGTCCGGGGAAAGGGCGATCCCCGACCACACCACCATGCTCGCATCCAGAAGGGAAAGCCTGACCACTCCCGCGGGCGATGCCGGCCGTCGCAGCCAGGCCATGACCCCCGCTCCGACTGCCAGGCCGGCGAGAACGAGGGCGGCGGCCACCGCACCGCGCAACCGGCCCGGGAGCCACCCCCCGCTGGCATCCCGTGCCCGGGGGGGCTTGCCCTGGCACGCCTGCGCCAGGAGTAGACCGGCGTCGTGGGCGCTCGAGAAACGCTGGCGCGGGTCCCGCGCCAGACAGCGCCGCAGCACGGTCTCGACCTCGGCGCCGTGGTCGCGGGCGAGAACGGCCCACTCTGGCTCCCGGGTGAGCACCGCGGCGAACACGTCAGAGACGGTTTCGCCGGAAAAGAGCGCCGTGCCGGTCAGCATCTCCCACACCACCGCCCCGAACGCCCAGACGTCGGCGCGGCGGTCCACCTCCTGCCCGCCCGCCTGCTCCGGCGACATGTAGGCGGCGGTACCGAGGATCGCTCCGGGCATGGTGTGGCTTTGGGTGAGCGTCGCCGTCAGCGACAGGCTGCCGTCGGTACTCGGGCCACGCGCCTTGGCCAGACCGAAGTCCAGCACCTTGACCGTGCCGTCGGGGCGAATCCGGATGTTGGCGGGCTTCAGGTCGCGGTGGACGACGCCCGCCTCGTGCGCCGCCTCCAGCGCCTCGGCGATCTGCAGCGCGATCTGCGCCACCTCGGGGGCGGGAATGGCGCCCCGAGCCAGGCGCTGGTCGAGCCCCTCCCCCTCCACCAGCTCCATGACCAGCACGTGAATTCCCTCCACGTGCTCGAGACCGTACAGGGTGGCGATGTTGGGGTGGTTGAGGGCGGCCAGAAGCTGCGCCTCGCGTTCGAAGCGGGCGTGCCGCTGGTCATCCGCCACCAGCTCCCCGGTGATGACCTTGAGCGCCACCTCCCGGCCCAGCCGGGAGTCGCGGGCGCGCCAGACCTCCCCCATGGCGCCGGCGCCGAGCTGGTTGACCACCCGGTAGGGGCCGACGTGACTCCCCGAGGTCAACATGGCCAACCCCCGGCATCTGGCGGCCGCGGACCTCGCAGATCCCCCGCCCCCGGTGCGAGCCCGCGAGGTTGACCGCAATGGCGGACCGGAGCCTCACCCCAGGCACGCCTTTTCATGGCGCCAGATGCTTTCTCAGGAACGCCACGGTGCGGCCCCACGCCAGCTCCGCCGCCTCGCGGTTGTAGCGGGCGGGTGAGGCGTCGTTGTTGAAGGCGTGCTGGGCGCCCTCGTACATGTACATCTCGAACGGCTTGCCATGAGCCTCGAGGGCCGCCACGAAGGGCTCGATGCCGGCGTTGATGCGCTCATCCAGGCCGGCGTAGTGCAGCAGCAGGGGGGCGTGCAGCCTGGGCACCTCCTCGGCCGGCAGCTGGCTGCCGTAGTAGGCCACCGCCGCAGCAACGAGCGCCGGCGAAGCGGCCAGCCGGTTGGCCATACCCCCGCCCCAGCAGAACCCCACCGC
>JABRVY010000318.1:0-4025 GCA_039961755.1 Acidobacteriota bacterium
CCCCCTCGGCCACGATGGCCATCAGCCGCGCCCCCATGCGCCCTGCCCGCCCCTCGGCCTTGATGTAGTCGCCGGTGATGGGGGCGCCCGAGAGGATGCAGCGGAAGTTGGCCCCGCGCCCCAGCTTGGTGCCCCTGCGGGCCGCCTCGGGGTCGGGGGGCCTGCCCACCTTCACGGTGAAGCGGTAGGGAGAGCGGTTAGCAGGCAGGACATAGGACTTGGAGCCAGGCAACGCGGTATCCTCACGCCCTCCCAAGTCCTGCCCGCCAACCCCCAACTCCTTCCCCCTAAGTCCTAAGTCCTGAGTCCTAACTCCTATCTCCTGGGTCCTAAGTCCTAAGTCCTGAGTCCTAAGTCCTACCTCCTGCTCCCTGACCACCTCCACATACGCTTCCTTGCCCGGCTTGGTGGAGAGCATGAAGGTGGAGGCCAGGGGCACCTCCACGTGGGCGAAGGCGGGGTTGGGGCTTCTCACCGTGCGCGCCCACAGCCAGGCGATGACGGTCAGCTCTTTAGCGATTAGGACAGAGGACTTAGGATACAGGGGGACGGCGTCGTTTGGGTTGGAGGCCCAGTAAGAATCGACTTCTTCGCGAGTGTAGTAGCGCCTGTTGGATGGGTCGTAGTAGACCTTCACCTTGGGGTAGAGGTGGCCGATGCGGCGCTCCGCCTCCTCGCGCATCCAGCGGCCGTAGTAGCGCACGTCCTCGGCCAGGCCCTGCGCCCCCTTCCATTGGCGAGCGAAAAGCGAATAGGACCCAGGACTTAGCGGGTTTCCCGCAGCTTGCGACGGAGGGTGCTCAGCATCTTGCTGACCTCGACCAGAAGGCCGCGAAGCGTCGTCGTTCGCTCCCGGGGGAACCAGCCCAATTCCTCGCAAAGCGTCAGCAGTGTCTCGGTCTCCGCCAGTGAACCCTGGGCGATCGCCAGGAACTGCGCCCGTTCCTTTTCCGACTCCCTCGCCCATCCCTCGGCGATGTTCGCGGGGATCGAGGTCGCCGCGCGGGTGAGCTGGGAGCGCATCCCGTACGCTTCCTCCCTCGGAAGCAGCCTCACCAGTCCATACGTTTCCTTGGCCAGGTCCATCGCCTTCCGCCAGACCGTCAGCTCCCGATAGTGCATGTCTTCCCCTAAGTCCTAAGTCCTGAGTCCTACTCGCTGGGTTGACCGGCGGAAGCCCGGCAAAGCGCGGCGGGATCTCGATCATCGCCTTGCAGATGAGCACCGCCACCGGGTTCAGGTCGCTGGCGAACGCCTCCAGCCCCAGCCGCTGCGCCTCCAGGGGCAGCGAGCCGCCCCCCGCAAAGGGGTCGTGGAACCCCGGCAGCGGCGGCAGCTCCCTCGCCGCCAGCATGGCCTGGATCTCGGCGTCGCTGAGGGCCTGGGCCGGCGCCCCCAGGCAGGTGCGGGCCCAGCTGCGCCGGATCTCGGCGCGGGCCCGCTCCAGCACCCCCTCGTTGGTGGTGTTTTCCCACCGCACCAGCTCCTCCAGCAGCCTGAACAGCCGTTGCCGCTCCTGCTCCTGGGCCGCGGGGGTGGGGAAGAGCTCGGGCCAGGCCGAGGGGTCGTCCACCAGCTGGGCGAAGATCACCGCCCGGGCGGCGGCGAGGGGCCGGCGCGCCCACCACAGGTGCAGGGTGGAGGGGTGGCCGTGGCGGATGGACTTTTCCCGGGCGCTGGCGGCGTTGATGGCCTCCAGCGGCAGCGCTGTCTCGATGAGCTTTTTCTTCACAGCACCCTCCACCAGGGAGCGGCCAGCACGTCCGGCGCGAGCCATTCGAGCGTCGTGCCGGTGTGGAGGAGAAGGCCTGCGCGCGCCTGCGGGCCGTACTCCTGCCGGAAGGTGCGCAGATGGACGGCGTCGGCGAGGCGGGGCCGCGCGCCGGCCTTCACCTCGATGGGGACGAGCTTGCCGCCGATCTCGATCACGAAGTCCACCTCCTCGCCGATGGCGGTGCGCCAGTAGCTGATCTCGGCGTTCTCCACCCGCGCATCGCGCCAGGCCAGGAGATCGCCGAGGATGAGGTTTTCCAGATGTGCCCCCCGGGGCTCGTCTTCGCCGGCGAGATGCAACGCCAGGCCGGTGTCGCCCCAGTAGATCTTGGGTGCCTTGATCAGCCGCTTGGTGCGGTTGGCGGCGTAGGCCGGCAGGCGCACCAGCAGATAGGAAATCTCCAGGAGGTTGAGCCACCGGTGCACGGTCGGCTGGGGGACGGCCGCATCCCGCGCCAGGTCGGTTTGATTCAGGAGTTGCCCCAAGCGGAGGCTGGCGGCGCGCATGACGCGGCGGAAATCCGGCAGTGCGGAGATCGCCGCCAGGTTCTGGAGGTCGCGCTCGAGGTACGTGCGCACGTAGCCGGCGAACCACATCGCGCGCTCGGCGCGGCTAGGGAGCGCGAGCGCTGGTGTGGGATAGCCGCCGCGCAGGGCGAGCGCGCGCCAGTCCTCGGGCGCGTCGGGCCGGGCCGCCAGGACGTCCCGCCAGTCGCCGTCGGCGGCCGCGAGGAGCTCGTCCCAGGCGCCGGCCCGCGCCTCGCCCCGCTGCTCGCCGCGGGTCATGGGCCAGAGCGTCAGGTAGCTCGCCCGGCCGGCGAGCGACTCGGAAACTTGCCGCATGAGCAGCAGGTTCGCCGATCCGGTGAGCAGGAACCGCCCGGCCCGGCGGTCGCGGTCAATGGCGAGCTTCACGGCGCTCAGGAGGTCGGGTGCGCGCTGCACCTCGTCCAGCGTCACCGGCTCGCGCCCGCCCACGAGAACCTCGGGATCGCGGCGCGCGGCATCGAGCACGTCCAGGTCATCGAGCGAGCGGTAGCGCCGCTCGCCCGCCACCAGGTGCTCGGCGAGGGTGCTCTTGCCGGTCTGCCGCGCACCGGTGAGCACGACCGCCGGCATGACGCCCAGACGCTCGGCGAGGGCGGCGCCGGCGAGGCGAGGGAGAGGCTTCATGGCGTGAATGATAGTCATTCACGAGATGGCGCGTCAAACCATCCAGGATGTTCGCCGGAGTCGACATGGCTGCACAGGTGGCCTGCGATCCCCTGCCGCAGGTCTGTTCCGCGACGGTGCCTTCATCCAGGCGAGTTTCATGGGCGGCCAGCCCCGACATGGGGGGCAGGTACGCCAGCCGCACGCCGGCGGTGGCGGCGGGAACGTCGCGGCGATCGCCGGAGGCATCAATTCTGAAGCGGCAGCCGATGGCGTCAAAGCCCGGCGCTGCCCCCGTGAGCTTCTCGGTCATGGCGGTCATGGTATCCCGTCACCTCTTCCAGCTGCCGGGCCGCGAGAGGACGAACCCATCCGACTTCGCCACGCGTTCGGGCAACTGACTGTCGTGCAGCTTCTTGCGGCCAAGGGTAAAAGACGCGTGGGCGAGGGCCTTGAGCTGCGCCGAGTGGCGGCCGGGGGGGAAGGCCACGACGATTCTCCAATGGAGGCGATCACCCGCTCCATACTCGAATCCAGCCGTCAGCGTTCCCCGGGCCGCCTTGTTGACAGCGACGGGTGGAGCAACGAGATTATCCGTGTAACCCCGCCGACGATAGCATCGTCGGGCCGACGCCCCGGCAGGGGCGTTTCTCTTGCCCAGGCAATCCCGTACACCGTGGTGTACTGCCCCTCCGGCGCCCGGGCCTCAGCTCGGCTCCTCGGCCCGCGCCAGCAGCTCGGCAAAGCTGTAGTTGACGCTGGTGACGCCGAAGTCGGGTTCGCGCTGGAAGGGGCGGCGCAGGTAGCGGACGCGGTGGGTGTCGCCGGGGAGGAACTCCACCAGGGCGAGGATGAAGTCATCGGGCTTGTTGAGGCTGGTGAGGATCTCGTTTTTGGTGACGGTGAGGGTGGCGGCACCGGCCAGGCGTCCCTTGACCTCCAGAAAGCGCAGCTTGCCGGTGCCGGGGACGCGGCTTTCGATGTCGTACCCCAGCTTGTCCGCCTCCCGGTCGACGGGCTCGAAGCCCAGGGCGCGTTCCACCTCCATGACGATGGCGCGGGCGCGGGCCGCCGCGGCCTGGGCTTCGAGCCCGTCGACC